>CAZRYM010000001.1:0-9871 GCA_964604305.1 uncultured Thermotogaceae bacterium
GCGGTGTCTTTGTATTCTTCCAGTGTTTTAGGAGGTTCAAGTCCTTCCAATTCAAACAGATCGGAGTTGTAGAACATCACATAAATACTTTTGTTGAAAGGTAAGGAATAGAAGGTGTCTCCCCATCTTCCCATTTCTTTAAAGACATCGTAGATATCCGCCCATTCTTCTTCTGTAAGTCCAACTTCATCGTTGAAGATGTAGCTGTTCAACGGTTCCACAACGTCACTCTGTAAAAGTTTTGATGTCCAGTTTGCATAGGCTTGTGATAAAACCGGAAGTGTGTCACTCTGAACACTGGCCAGCAATTTCTGGTTAAGTGCGCCATAATTTCCGATGTAGACAGGTTTGACAACGATGTTTGGATTTTGACTGTTAAACATATTGACTATTTCAGTGACTGCTTCACCCTGTCCACCTCCCATGGCATGCCAAAATTCAATCTCTACTGGTGCAGATACAAGTGTTCCCAAAACAAAAACCGTAAAAATGATAAAAAAGACTGCTCTCTTCACTTTAAAACCCTCCTTTTTTGAATTGCTTCGGTATGCTCCATTACTCTCTATTTTTTCTTCTATGTTTTTCAAAAAACCCCTTGGCAATTGCAATACCGGAAATTGGCCCGATAAAAGCAATCAGAACTGTGAATAGTATCCAATAATTCATGTATTCCGGTCTTTCGAACATAAATGCAAAGATGATGAAAAAGATGCCTACTGTATCTGAAATTGATGAAAAATGAAGTTTTACCAATATTTCCTTTTGAAATATCATCCCTAAAGTTCCGGCACAGATGAGAAACAAGCCTGACAATTTCAATATATCTGCAACCAGTTGCATAATTATCCTTTCTTCTCGTAAGGTTCACCATCCGCTGCCGGGGCTCTTGTTTTTCCGACAAAACCTGCAACGACAATGAGTGTGATAACAAAGGGTATCAGATTAAACAAAGGCTTGACAGATGAAGAAATAGCCAATGACGGGTTGCTCTGCAATTGTTCATTCATGGCATCTGCTGCGCCAAACAGCAAACAAGCAAAAAGTGCTCCTTTTGGTGTCCAATTTCCCAATATCATCGCAGCTAAAGCGATAAATCCTTTCCCGTTAGTCATGTTTTCAGTGAACTGACCCAGTTCTCCCACACTTAAAAAGGCTCCTCCCAAGGATGCGAGGAGTCCGCTCATCAGGACACCAAACCATCTGATCCCGTAAACACTAACGCCCAGGGTGTCTGCCGCTTCGGGATTTTCACCTACTGCTCTGATTCTCAAACCCAGTTTGGTTTTGTATATGATAAACCAGGATACACCCACTAAGATCAGTGCGAGATAAACAAAGGGGCTCAGTGAACCAATCATGTTATATAAAAAAGTGTCTTTTCCAAGAAACTCTAATTTTATTTCCGGAATTTTTTCATAAATATCAGTAGAACCAGGTTTACCAAAAACAGGTTCCAATAAAAATCCGGTTACCCCTTGGGCTAACAAGATGATAGCCGTTGCACTGACAATTTGGTTTGCCTGGAAATTGATACTTGCCCAAGCATGCAATGCTGCTGCAGAAATCCCAGTCATCATTGCCAGTATAAGGCCTATCCACGGGCTTCCGAAAAGTGCTGTTCCAACAATCCCACTAAAGGCACCCAGCAACATGATTCCTTCCAAAGCGATATTTGTAACCCCGGTTTTTTCACTGAACAATCCACCAAGGGATGCAAAGATAAGGGGTGTAGCTGCTGAAAGGGTTAAGGAGTAGAAAATCGGATTGGAAAAGGCATCTAATATGGCTTTAAATATATTCATTTATTTCGCCCCCTTCTTTTTGTTCCATCCCATGATGGTCATCACCATTCGTTCTGCAGCAACCAGGAATATGATTATGGATTGAATGATCATCACAATATGTTTGGGGACCCCTGCAAATTGCATCTGATTTGAGCCGGTACGCAAAGCGCCAATTAACAGTGAAGCTGCAAGAATTCCAAAGGGATTGTTTTGCCCGATCAAGGCAATGGAGATCCCATCAAAACCTTTACCGGAACTAAGGGTTCCATAAAATCTATGATAGAGGCCTATTGCTTCAAGGGTACCTGCTAATCCTGCCAAAGCACCACTGATAGCCATGGTCATGATGATGTTTTTTGAAACGTTAATACCCCCATATTCTGCTGCAAAGGGGTTAAAACCTACGGCTTTCACTTCGTATCCCATTGATGTTTTATATAAGATGATGTACATCACCACCGCGGCTGTGATGGCAATTAAAATTCCAAATGACATAAAACTGGCTTGTGAAGTGAGCAGGTTGGGTAATTTTGCCGATGAGGCGATCTCGGGACTTTTTGGAATCCCGCCTCCAGCGTTAAAGGGATCGGTTACCGCCCAATTAGTAATGTTGTAGGCAATCCAGTTCAACATGATGGTGGTAATAACTTCATGAGCTCCGGTCTTTGCCTTTAAAAATCCGGCTATACCTGCCCATACAGCTCCTGCAAGCATCCCAACGATCATTGTTAAGGGGATGGCGACAAATGATGGCAGTGAAGCTGCATTGACTGCAAAGATGGTGGCGGTCAATGCTCCCATAGCCATCTGTCCTTCAGCACCGATGTTGAAGACTCCGGCTCTGAAACCAAATCCAACGGCAAGTCCCGTCAGTATGAGGGGTGTCATTTTGATAATGGTGTTCATCATAGCCGTTTTGTTTCCAAAGGCACCCTTAATCAACTCTGTATAAGCTTCCACCAAGAAGTCAATTCTTTCGGCAAAGGATCCTTCCCCTATCCAAATGATGATAATAGAGGCGATCAACAAGGAGATAATGATCGATATGATTGGTATAGCGATTCTCATCCATTTCTTTTTAATCATTCGCCTCACTCCTTGCCTCTTCTAATGTGCTTCCTGCCATCATCAAACCCAGTTCTTCCATGGTCACTTCATCGGGTGTTACTTCCCCCATGATTTGCCCTTCATAAATAACCAGGATTCTGTCACTTAACGACAAGACCTCTTCCAGCTCCATTGAGATCAGTAATATCGCGACATCTTCTTGCCTGAGTTCCAAAATGGTGCTGTGAATGAATTCAATGGCTCCAATATCTAACCCTCTTGTTGGCTGTGATACCACCATACAAAGGGGATTATAATCAAACTCTCGGGCTACAACCATCTTTTGCTGATTTCCACCTGAAAGGTTTTCAGCGAAAAGTTGTATTTCAGGAGGTCTGACATCAAATTTTTTAACCAATTCCTTACTGATGGTGTTGATCTTTTTATGATTTAAAAATCCGCCCTCTGCAAAAGGTTGCATATAATGACGTCCCAAGGCGATGTTGTAAGCAATGGTAAATTCTTTGACCATGGCATACTTATATCTGTCTGCGGCTATATGAGACATGCCTGCTTCCCTGATGTCTCTTGGACTGGAAGTGGTAATATCCACCCCGTTAAAGTTGACTGAGCCTGCCTCTTTTTTCCTTAAACCGGTCAAGGCATCTTCCAGCTCAGATTGCCCGTTCCCGGCAACTCCGGCTATTCCCAGTATCTCGCCTTTTCTTATCTCAAAAGAAACCCCTTTGACAGTGGGGAGTCCTCTGTTATCATTGACTCGAAGGTCTTGAACTTCAAGAACCTTTTCCCCGGGTTCCTTTTTTTCCTTTTCGACGCGCAGTAGGACTTCTCTTCCAACCATCATGTTGGCCAGTTGTCTGGAAGAAGTCTCTTTAGTGGGAATTTGTCCGGTAACTTTTCCCCCACGCATAACCGTAACATTATTTGAAACGGCGATGACTTCGTTCAGTTTATGAGTAATGAAGATGATTGTTTTTCCATCGTTTTGCAAGTTTCTTAACACGACAAACAACTCTTCAGTTTCCTGTGGCGTTAAAACAGCTGTGGGTTCGTCAAGAATTAGAATATCAGCACCTCTGTATAATGTCTTTAAAATCTCTACCCTTTGCTGTGTTCCAACCGGAATATCTTCTATTTTTGAATCCACATTCACTTTCAATCCATACTCTTCAGATATCTTTTTTACTTCTTTTTTTGCTTTTTTTAAATCAAATATGTTGAATTTCTTCGTTGGTTCATCCCCCAAAACGATATTTTCAGCCACACTTAAGGGGCCAACAAGCATAAAATGCTGATGAACCATCCCTATACCAACGGCTATGGCATCCTTTGGATTATCGATCGCTATTTTTTTCCCGTTAATAAGAATTTCTCCGGCATCGGCATTGTACAAGCCGTAAAGCTGGTTCATTAAAGTAGATTTCCCAGCACCGTTCTCCCCAACAATCGCATGAATTTCTCCCCGTTTCACGTATAAGTCCACATGGTCGTTGGCCAGAACTTTAGGAAATTGCTTTACTATCCCTTTCATAACGACTGCATAGTCTTTGTATTCTTCTTCCTGGGGTATATGAAAAGGCATTATGCACCTCCCTGAAATCAAACTGTTCCTCTTAACTGTTGATATGCTCAAAAGGGGCCTTAAATCAACTTATATAAAGGCACCCCCCCACCACCTTTGGTGGTACCCCCCCGCTTGGGGGGAATTAAAAAGGAACTATCATCATAATATCAACAGTTAGGAAGAAGGCACCTCGTAAGAGGTGCCAACTTTTTTATTCGTTAAAATGCCTTTAGTTCTTCTTCTGTTGCGGGAATGTCGATTTCGCCATCTTTGGCCATGGCTTTAAGTCCTGCGATTTCAACCAATACCCACTGAGGAATGATATCCTTTGTGTATTTCATCTCAGATAGTTTGACACCGTCTTCTACTAGTCCAAGTTCTTCATGTCCGGCTACGAAATAGCCTTCATAAGCATCCAAAACACCCATGTAAGCAGCTGTTGTGATGCCTTTCATAGCAGAAGTAAGGATCTTCCCGGGAGCCAAGTGGTCCTGGTCAACGTCTACACCTATTGCGTAGTAGCCTTCGCCTTTTTCCTTTGCTGCTTCAAATGTTCCAAGTCCGCAAAGACCGGCAGCTGCGAAAACAATGTCAGCACCCTGTGAATACTGTGCCTCTGTCATTGTCTTACCCTTCTGTGAGTCTGTAAAGTTCTGTGTGTATCCGATGAGAACCTGTACATTTTCATCGTGAAGTTGGTTGTACATCTTAACTCCTGCCTGATAACCGATCTGGAATTTTACAACAGCAGGCACAGGAATTCCACCGATAAATCCGACGATACTGCTTTCTGACATGGCTCCTGCCAGGAATCCTGCCAAGAATGCCGTTTCATGTTCTTTGAAAGTATAAGTCTTAACATTTGGTATTCCTGCTGCGGAAAGGTCAAAGTCAATCCCGATGAAGTAAGTATTTGGATACTGTGGTGCAACCTGTTCAAGGGCATCCACCATCAAAAATCCAACAGCCAAAACAACTTCAGACATTTCTGCTGCTTTTGACAGGTTTGGAACGTAATCGGCCTGTTCGTTTGACTGGATAACCTTTGCTTCCACATCGTCAAATTCCTCGGCCACCATTTCTACGCCTCTCCATGTACCATCGTTAAATGACTGGTCACCCAGTCCACCGGTATCTGTAACCATTGTTACTGTAAATGCTGCGGCAAAAACCGGGACCAAAACTAAAACCAAAAGTACTGTAAGCAATCTTTTCATTCAAAAAACCTCCTTTAAAAAGTTGTTAGCTATCTTTACTATCTGCTTTTTTGTGAAACAGATAAATGGTTATCACTGACATGACCATTATTCCTATCAGTAAAAGGTAATTTGGCGTAACGTTTTTATAGTGAATGAGGGGAAATCCCTTTTCCACAATGAAATAATAGTCACTCTGGAACATGAAAAAAACGGTGAAGAACAAACTGATATACATATAGAGAATCGATTCAAATTTTCCGGGTTTTAAAACTACCAATATCGATACAATTAAGGTGATATACATGAGGATAACAGCACCTGAAGTGGTGTTGTACACGTTTATATTTGGCGATTTCTTCTCAGGTTCGTATGTTGAAACTACTTCTGAGAGTTCTGTAAAGTTGCTATAACTCTCTTCAGACAGTTTGCCCTCCATGAACTCATCCACTGATTCCTCAAATGGTTCTCCCGAGTAATCTGTAACCTTCTTATACCGATAGATAAGTTCTTTTTCAGCTTCTTCCAATGTCATATTTGTGTTGCTAAATTCTACAAATGGCTCATTCAGATAAGCCATCTCCCAGCCTATCACATCATCCAAAAGTGCTTTATATGATGGAGATTCATAGAAATCCGGGTTTTCATCCATTTTCATCACATCAGGTGAAATAAACATGGGTATCAGATAAAACATAAGAACCATAACAATGAGTATGGTGTGTATGCCGAGTGAAAGGAAATTTTTCTCTTTAGAGAAGAATGAGCTAAAATAAAGAATAACGGCAAATGCAAAGAACATAATTGAAATCATGCCGTATATCAATGCCTCAATATCCGATCTGGCAAGATTCCCGGAAAAAATCAGAAAAAAGGCATCGAACACAATGATTGCGGTGACTGCATAGGGTAGAATCTTTTTAATCTTTAGAGCTATAATGAGTAAAGGAATATAAAAGAGAAATCTCAATATCCACCAATTTGCGTTTCCAGGAGCATTTTTGATAAACAGATCTGAAATAGCATCTTTTTGCGTGTTAATCTTATCGATAACATCCGCAAACACAGAAATTGAATAACGGTTAATCGCTCTTTCAAGTGCTCTTTCATCGGGATCTCTTCGTAATTCGCCTTCCACTTTCTTAATGGCTTCATCGAGTTTTGCCTGTGTTGTATCATCGATGTTGTCTTTTATGATTTGATGAAGTTCTTCATTACGTTCAAAATCAAGCGATAACCGCATTCTCAGTCTTTGTGAGGATCTCTCTACATCGAATAAATCATCAGGCTTCTCAGATACAAGCCCTATTGCATATCCGATCCATTGTGCGAAATAGGCGTTTGCATAATTTTTAACCTTCTGAACATATTCGTTGTAGGCTTTATAAAAAGGAGGAAATTTATTAAGTACGGTAATGTTAAATGTA
Source organism: uncultured Thermotogaceae bacterium (assembly GCA_964604305.1). Lineage (GTDB taxonomy): Bacteria > Thermotogota > Thermotogae > MWEM01 > MWEM01 > JASUTC01. The sequence continues at coordinate 7,040 of CAZRYM010000001.1, forward strand.
TCCCCAAAAAGATCAGCAGAAACATAAGCAAAAAAAGCTGCTAATGTGATATTTTCTTCGGGAACCCCTGTCTTGTATTCATCGTATATTTCTTCAAGCAGGTCATTCACATCATAATCATGCTGGTCGCTTTTTACACCACCGCAGATAGCTAAAGAATATTTTCTGTAGATAGACATATAATCAAATTCCTCAGCAAATTGAGATTCCTCATTTTGATAGTTTTCAATATAGGTGTTAAATTCATTTATTGAATCATCGAAAGTTAATGAAAACACTAGTGTTGCTGATATTAAAAGGATCAGAAGTGAAATTGCATGGAATCGTCGCATTTTTTTCCCCCTGAATATCAAAATATAAATTTAATTTATCAAGAAATTATAACATATAATCGGCTATTAAAAAATCAGAATTTTAAAAAACCAGGGCAACGTAAAGCCAATTAATGGACTTAACCACCAAGTTGTATCAAACTTCTTTTTTACTATTAATCTGTAAACAAACGCTATTAAGAGTGCTGCCAAAGCAAAAAGATAATTACCTGCACAGATAAAGATGTACATGGCAAGTCTTTCTGAAATGCCCTCAGACTCATTTTCAAGGGGATCGATAATCTTTGTCATTCTCATAAACTGTGTTGGAATAACAGAAACACAAATCATCCCAATTAGGTACATGGAAAAATAAGAGGTGATAAAAGAATTTGAAAATTGTTTTGAATAAGCAAATGAGAATATAAGAAATGCTAAAATCGATGATAATTCCACGGTCCATGGATTATACTTTTTTATTCTGGAGAAATCAAAATTAAAGTGAAGGATCAGAGCTATTATAAATCCAACCACGTTTAACGGGTTCGTAAAGGCAACATCAAACGAAAAAGCAAGAAAAACAAGAATGACCCAAATGATGTGCTTGATCAATTCACCGAATCTACGTTCTCCATATAACTTCATGGGATTCGTGAATGCGTAATCTGCAACTGTGTGGGCGAGAAAATAGTTTAAATAGAACAATTTCTTCCTCCATACATCATATGATTCCGATTTTTTGAGCCACAGCTTCGGCATTGGAATCATTTAAAATAAAACTAAAAAAGTGCTTTGCTTCCAAATCTTCTTGGGAATCTCTCCCAATAAAATAGATGTTCATTTTTTTTTTAAATTCTTTGACCTCTTTCTCATTCATAGATAAAACACGCCTCAGAATATCTCTGAGGCGATTATCTTCTCTACATGCAACGGAAATTTCATTCAGCAAATCCTGATTCATCTTCAGGCTGCTCTTCCCCTTCCATTTCCGTTTCAATACCTTCTCGATCTTTTGTACATACCTTAATGGATATCGCCGTTCTAGTCTCACCGTCTATCGTGACATCTTCAAAACACGGTACCATGAAAAGATCTTTCTGTTTTTCATCCAGAAATCTCCTTGCAATGGCAACCGCTTTAACAGACTGGTTTACAGCTCCGGCTCCGATGGCCTGAAGTTCAACACATTCGTTTTTGCTTAATTCTCCTGCGATTGCTCCTGCAACTTTGTTGGGATTCGAGTTCGAACTGACTTTTAATACTTCCATTACTTGGCCTCCTTTGGTCTGAATAGGGTTAATAATATTATAACACAGTCTTTTTTTGTTCACAAATGTTATTAATGGTATTTTTTTCAGTCTTCCAAAAACCTTGGTTTTCTTTTTGCAATTTTTCTTCAAAACAACCACAGGGGGTTGCTCTTACATCTTGTTTGTTTTTATGTTATTCTTTATTTCTATTGTTTTTCTGCTGTAAATGTTCCTATTGAACTACTCATATCAGATGTTTTATATATCAGACCATTGCTAATTGTCGTCTTGTTTGTAACAGTTCCTCTGATGGTCAGCTTTGATTTATTGGTTGTTTCCTCGCATCTAAGCTGCAAGAGTTTTGATGTTGGATCATATGTTCCCTCTATAACCGTGTATTTAGGATTCGTAACATCAATTCTTTCATCTGTGACAACTGCAGGACCAAATTCAATCGTTCCGGTCTTAACCTTATTGGAATCCCATATGCCGCCAAATTCCAACTTGATATCAAGTGAATAGGCTCCAACAGCAAGGGGATCAAAAGCAGTAATAATATTCGCCCCGCCTTTAGCATTCCATGTTGTTCCCAGTTCCGGTGAAGAAAATACGCCGCATCCACTTAAAGCAAAAATTAAAACCGAAAGTGTAACCAAAGTTATTAATATCTTTTTCACGATTTGCACCTCCAAATAAAATTATAATTCTTTCAATGTAAATTATATCACAATTACTGCTATGAGATAAATGGCTTTATGACTTTTTTCGTTTCAAATACTTTTTCAATCCTTTGGATATTTTTTGGTAACGCATTGCGTTTTCATATTCTTCATTTTTTTTGGCCTTCTCCGTTTTTAAATCGAAGAAGATTATTTGTGTTTCGATGATTGTTTTTTTGATTCTCTGTTCTGTGAACAGATCGTGTTCGAACATATTTTCTACAATCAAGTGAGGCATGAGTAATATAAGGATGATGTTATCATCACCCTTTAGATTTTTAGCGGGTCTGTCATCAAAAAGATTGGCTCTTTCCCTGAGTCCTTTTAAGTGTGTCCGGCTCAATTCCTGGGAATCATATGTGATCATTTCTGTTAAACAAAAATCACAATAAGCAATCTCTTTTTCAAAACCGTCATCATGAATCTTTTGTATTCTTCTGGCTTCTCTCTTTCCACAGCGAGAACACTTAATCGGCATCACCTGCCCATGAGATTCCGTTATAGGAGTTCATAATACTTTCAAAATCTTCCCGTTCCAATAAAGCTTTCATC
>CAZRYM010000001.1:9881-69908 GCA_964604305.1 uncultured Thermotogaceae bacterium
CTCTCTTTCCGCAGCGAGAACACTTAATCGTCATCACTCTCCCACTTTAACCCGTTGTATCGATTCATTATCACGTCAAAATCCTCTTTCATCATATCCCTCATGGCGTTTGACGTTTGTTCCAATACCCAGTCCAGTTTTTCCTGTTCTCCTTCACGGAATTTAGATAAGACAAAGTCCGGTAAAGACGGGATGTTTTTGGGGCCGATGCCTATCTTGATGCGTTTAATCTCGTCAGTTCCCAATTCTGACATTATCGATTTCATTCCCTTCTGACCACCTGCTGAACCATTTTTTCTCAATCTTATTCTGCCAAGTTCCAAAGACACATCATCGTAGATAACGATCAACTCTTCAATTTCAAGCCCGGTTTTTTGAACAAATTCCCTAACGGCAATTCCACTGAGATTCATATAGGTCAAAGGTTTGACAAGAAATAGTTTTTGATGATCCATCATACAATGAAAGAGTTGATAATTCTTTTTATTCTCTTCTTTTTGGAGTTGGGCAAATCTTCTGATAAATTCATTTAAAGCTAAAAAGCCCGCATTATGCCTTGTTGAGACATATTGCGGGCCCGGATTACCTAATCCAATCATTGCAATTCTTTTCATGCTTCTATTTTATGCTTTGTCTTCTTCTTCAGTTTCCTCTCCAATTACTTCAGGCTCAAGGTTTTCTTCTTCCAATTCTTCCGTTTCCTCTTCTTCTACGGGTATCATTCTTGGTTCGAGAACGGATACTATGTATTCCTCAGGATCGATATGTGTTTTGACACCTTCCGTAAGGGGCAGGTCTTTCATCTGTATGAATTCACCAACATCCAAATCGGCAATGTCAACTTCGATATATTCAGGAATATCCTTCGGAAGAGCCTCTATGGGAATGGAATCATAATGATGTTCCAAAACGCCACCATGTTCTATTCCTTTGGGTTCGTTGATAAAGTGTATTGGAACTTCTATATTCATGACATGTCCCGCTGAAGGTACGTAAAAATCGATGTGAATGGGCCTGTCATTTACCTGATGTCTTTGAACGGTTTTGAGATACGTCAGGATTTCTTCAACATTTCCCTCTTCATCTTTTATCTGAAGTGTTACAGGTGTTGTGTTTGAAATCTTGTGTATGACTGAATCAAAACTAGCGAAATCAACTTCAAATGTTCTGCTTTCAAAATCCGGACCGTATGCTACAACAGGTATGAAACCGTCAACCCTTACCTTTCTCGAACCGGACGTTTTTACACGGTTCCTTTCGTTTACTTCCATTGCGAATTTTTTCATCTTTCCTATTCCTCCTTAGATTTATCGTACAAATGTACTTTTTATTTAAATAATATGCTTACAGACAGATTTTTCCTTACTCTTAATACCGCTTCCCCCAAAAGCCTTGACAAATCAAGAACTGTAAAAGTTTCAGGCAATTCTTGATGCGGTATGGTGTTTGTGATCAAGACCTTTTTTATTATGGATTCCTCAAGCCTGTTCACTGCATTGCCTGAAAGTATACCATGTGTGGCACAAGCAATGACATCATTTGCTCCTTTTGCCTTTAATGCCTCAGCTGCACCAACAAGAGAACCACCTGTGTCTATTATATCATCAAACAGGATCGCATTTTTACCGTTTACATCACCAACTACGTTCACTATTTCAGCCACATTATCCCTTGGTCTTCTTTTATCCAGAATAGCCAATGACATTTTCATCTTTTCGGCTAATCTCCTGGCTCTTTTTACACCGCCCACATCCGGGGAAACCACCACATAATCATCTTCGTTAAACGATTCAATCTCCTGAAAATATTTAATAAAAACCGGAAATGATTGAAGGTTGTCAAGGGGTATATCGAAAAATCCCTGAATTTGTTCTGCATGTAAATCAAGGGTTATGACCCTGTCTGCCCCGGCTTTTGTAAGCAGGTTTGATACCAGTTTCGCACTGATGGGATCTCTTCCTTTGGCTTTTCTGTCCTGTCTCGCATAACCAAAATAGGGAATGATAACAGAAATTGTGTTTGCAGAAGCACGTTTGAAAGCATCGATCATGACGAGTAATTGCATGAGGTTGTCGTTGACAGGATGACAAGTGGATTGGATGACAAAAACATCGTGCCCTCTCACTGTTTCAGCAATTCGAATGTTGACTTCTCCATCCGAAAATTGGGACAATTCCATTTCACCAAGCTTGATATTCATGTAATCTGACATTCTTCTGGCAAGTTCAGGGTTAGAACTACCTGAAAAAAATTTCATTATTGGCCGACTGAAAGGCATATTATCATCCCTCCCTTTCATTTTTATACTTCTTTTTCAATTCAGAAGCACGATTTTCCTTATTGCTTTGTTTGCCCCTTGAAATGGATAAGCAATCCTCAGGTACATCACGCACAATCACAGAACCTGCTCCCACTATTGCACCTTTGCCTATCCTGACAGGTGCCACAAGAGACGTATTACTTCCAATAAACGCTCCCTTTTCTATTAAAGTTTGATTTTTGCTAAACCCGTTATAATTGCAGGTAATCGTACCGGCTCCGATGTTTACATCTTCCTCTATAGTTGTATCTCCAAGATAGGAGAGATGTTGGGCTTTTGAGCCTTTCCCCACTGTGGTCTTCTTGGTTTCTACAAAATCGCCTATCTTCACATCATCCTCAAGAATTGTATTTTCTCTTAACCTGGCAAAAGGACCGATTTTTACATTGTTTTTTACCTGCACACCGGATAAATGAGATCTTTCTATGATGTTGTTCTCTCCGATAATACTGTTTTCAATCTGTGACATGGGCCCTATCTTACAACCTCTTCCGATAGTGGTCTTCCCTTTTACAATGGTCATTGGCTCTATGATGCAATCAGTTTCGAGGGTGACTTCCGGGTCTATATAAGACTGTTCGGGATCAATCATCGTCACACCATTTATCATATGTTTTTTATTAATGCGTTTTCTGGCTATTTTTTCCAACACAGATAATTGATAGCGGTTGTTGATACCGCTGACCTCATAATGATCATCAGTGACCACGGAAATTGCTTTTCCGCCTTTTTGATCAATCCATTCAACGATATCGGTCAGATAATATTCTCCCTGCTGATTATCATTTTTAAGGTGATTCAGACTCTCTCTCAACTGTGCAGCTTTCACAAGGTACATCCCCGAATTGATCTCTTTTATTTCCAATTGCTCGGGTGTAGCATCTTTATGCTCCACAATCTTCTTGATGAAACCTTCCCGATTCTTAACAATTCTCCCATATCCCGACGGATCGGTTTTCTCAACGGTTAACACCGCTGCTTCCGAGTTACTGTTTTGATATGCAAGAAGCATCTTTTTCAGGGTTTCACTTTTAATAAGGGGTACATCTCCACATAATATGTAAACCGGTTCATCATCTTTTAAACTGTGTATTGCAGGCATAGCCATTTTCACAGCATGACCCGTGCCTAGTCTTTCCTTCTGATAATAAACCTTTGTCTCTATTCCCTTTTCCAAAGACCAGTGATCCAACAGTTTTTCTACTTCCGGCATATTTTCACCGATAACAACTGCGATTTTATCACAATGTTTATCTTCTATCAAGTTTTCATAACTGTTAAGTACCCATTCCAGCATGGGATGGAATACCAACTCGTGCATTACCTTCGGTTTATTGGACTTCATACGTGTTCCCATACCTGCAGCAAGAATTATCCCCAGCATCTTCCTCCCCCTTTTCAGCTCATTTCCAAAAATCTCTTCAAAGCGTCCTTTATCAATTGTTGTACTGTATAATCATCCTTCTTTTCAATTAATTCCCGTAAGACTTTTCTCGAATTCATAGTTGAATAACCCAACGCTTCCAAGCCTTCCAAAGCCTCTTGAAAGAGTTTGAGATTCTTTATCTTCTCTTCATTTTGAGTAGACTCTGTAATAATTATATTTTCTGAGAAATCCTTCATTTTCGACTTCAGTTCCAGCACAATTCTCTCAGCAGTCTTTTTTCCTATCCCGGGAAGACTTTTAAGAAAGTCTGTATCGTTAAAACTAATGGCCTCAACAATCTCAACTGATTCAGCTGATGCCAAAATCCTGATCACCGATTTTGAACCCAACCCGCTTACCCCTCGAAGGAGGTTAAACAGTTTTCGCTTTTCATCAGTCTTGAATCCGTACATTCTGAATTCGTCCTCTCCCGGAACCATTACCACATAAGCCTTACAGAGTTCCTCTTCACAATGATAAAGTTCATTGTCGCTATACAACTCATATCCGATGTTATTAACTTCCAGGACAATTCGATTATCTTCACCTTTTTCAGTTATTCTTCCCTTGAGATAATTATACATCCATCTTCTCCTTCATATATACAGTAAATACCAGCTTTTTTCACTGAGTTGCAGTTCTTTGTTGGCAATCCCCAAAACCGAATCTCCAGCTTGATATTTATTGACTGTTATGTTCCATCCATCACCTGTTGCCAGTTCAGGCAATTTGAACCATAAATCTTCATCTGTCATATTGACAGCCACGACGCAGTGTTTCCAGGAATCAATTCCCCTGCCATCAATTGTAAAGGCAAATGCACCTTCAAGCCTGTGTATGAGGTTTACTCGAGACAATAACTCATGCTTTTTAGCCAGTCTGAACATGTTATGATTCTTTCTTATCTCTATGAGTCGTTTATAATATTCATAGAGATCGTAGTATTTTGCCTTGTTGTGCCACTTGATGGTGTTGTATACGTCACCAAGATTATACGTGTTGTGATGCATGTGTTTGCTTCTGGCAAATTCCTCTCCCGAATGCAAAAACACAATTCCCTGAGTCAATACGACTATGAATGCTGCCAATCTGTTCAAGGAAAGCCATTCGTTCCAATCCTTTTCCGGACAACTTTTTTTGATCTTGTCAAATAAAGTCAGGTTGTCATGACAGGAATTATACGCAATCTGTTCACATGGATTGTCGGCAATATTGAGCAAATCATCCTCATAACCTATTGCACCCAGCATGGACCCAAGTAATTGATCTGACCATCCGATTTGTGAGCTGATAAATCCCCTGGAGTCATCATCCGGAAATCCCTTGATTGCGTTCCTCAAATCGTCGTTAAACACGGCAATTTTGTGACCCCTTTGAAATCCCTTAGTAGATCTTTTTTCTTCCGGTAAAACCGTTAAACCGCCGGTCCAGGGTTCCCCATACAATATGAGATCTTTTTCTTTCCCCAATTCTTCTTCGATGGTATGCATGGTAGCCGTATCCATCAAACCCATTAAGTCAAATCTGAAACCGTCAACGTTGTAAAGGTGAATCCAGTGACGCAGGGAATCGATGATGTATTTTCTCATAAAAGGTCTCTCAGTGTCTATTTCATTTCCGCATCCTGAGCCGTTCGAAAGTTCTCCATAGTCACTCCATCTGTAGGCGTGGTCCGGGATGGTACAGTTAAAGATTGACCCTTCCTGTTCATAGGTATGGTTGTAAACCACGTCCAGGATTAAACCCAGAGAATGTTCATGGAGTGTTTTTACCATCTTTCTGACTCCATCAATTCTTGAAATGGGATCATCGGGATCCGAAGCATAGGAGCCTTCAGGCACGGTATAACAAAGAGGGTCGTATCCCCAGTTATAATCTGATTTATGTGCATCATTGACAGATTTAAAATCCTGGATGGGAAGAATGTGCACATGAGTGACTCCTAATTCTTTCAAATGATCGAATCCCACGCTAAGTCCATTTTCTATGGTTATATTTTTCTGACAGAAGGCATCATATGTATTTCTTTGTTCAAAACTTACTGTCGGATCAGAAGTAAAATCACGGATATGTGTTTCATAGATGATACAATCGCAGGGATTTTTAGGGTTTTCATACTGATCATCCATATTCTCCAAGCTTGTTTCATCAATCACCACTGAACGTTGAGAATTGATTGTCAATGAAAGGGAAAAAGGATCGATTGTTTCTCTGATCTTTCCTTCAATATTTATGACATAGCGGTATTCTCTAAGATGGAGATTGCGATCAAAGGTTTTTGTCCAAAAACCCCGTTCATCATAATCCATCTCAAAGAGTTCAGCATCCTCACCATCAAATAGCTTTATACGAACCCATTTTGCCAATGGAGAAAAGAGCCTGAACAGGGTTTTGTCATTATCCGCTTGAGGAAAAAAGCTAATTCCATCCACCTTATACGCATAATAGTCGATTACTTTGGTCTTTTTCACATGACTTTTTGAGACCTTTTTTGTTGTCGTTATTAAAATTAGTTCAAATTTCTCCCTTAATTTTCCAATGTCTTGATCAAACGGCAGGGTTAATTCGTATATTTGAAGTTTACCATGTTCACGGGTTTTTTTTATTTCGCAGATGAGTTCTTCGTCTCCGATTCTGGCCAAAAACGAGGGATGATGTTTATCCTTTTCATTATCATATTGAACCGTTGCTCTAATAGTCTTAAAGTCGTTCAATTCACTTAGCATTATGTTCATTTGTTTCACCATTCCAATCTCTTTTTCTTATGATTTCTCTGAAAGTCTTTAACCAAAAGAACGTGATAATCCATCCAAAGGCTATCCCTATAGTCATTATCAATCCAAACTCTCCTAGAATTGGAGAGCTGGCAAATAACAAACTTGAAAAGGCGATGGCTGTGGTAATGGAACTCAAAGTAATTGCCTTTCCTGTTTTTAAAAACACGTTCTTCAAATAATCGGTTTTTGCACTCTTTTCTTCTTCTTCCCTTAATCTTCCAATCAGATGTATCGGGGCGTCAATAGCCATCCCCATTATCAAAGGCAAAGCCAGTATCGTCATAAAATTAATACGCATTCCAATCAGGTTGTAGAATCCAAACAAAAAGATGATGGTCATACCCAGCACCATCAGTACTGCAATGGAATCAGAAAACTTTTTCAATGACAGCAATACCGTTAAAGCTATGATGATCGATGAAAGCAAAACAGCAAAAATAATAGATTTGATGACGCTTGTCATGACCTTGTAGTAGATGATGGGATAACCGTAGAAATTAAAATCTGTTTGGTTCAAACCATCTATAAAACTTTTCAGATTGTTATCAACCCAAATATCATATGTGGGTTGTGCATAGAGTTTATAGACCATTTCACCATCAATATACGTTGTAAGATATTTTTTTGCCTCTACTGGTAAAATCTCACTTTGAAAAATGGAACTGATAAATTGGGAGAAATTCGGGCTTTCGTTAAAAAGTTGATACAAATAATCGAGATCACCATAAACCCCCAATTTTTTGAATAGAATCAATGTAAAGGCATTTTGTGAACTGTTGATGATCTTTTCGATTTCCATCTTAAAAGAATTATAGTTCTCAAACATGTCTTTGGGAATGAACGTGGCCAAAGAGTTGACATTTCCCAAAACAGGTGTTCTTTCGTAAATTGAATTTTCAATATCATACAGTTTTCTCGGATCGGCATGGTATGTGATGATTGAATTATCTGCATTTGCAAATATTTCATGTTCCGTAATCTTTCTAAAAATTCTGGCACTTTCGATATCTGTTGGAATGATATCCGTTGGGGTGTAATTAAAATCTCTGAAGCATTGATACGCGAAAAAACCCAATGGAATTAAGGCTGTCAATAAGATAAAAACTATTATTTTTGAATACTTTTTTGACGACATCGCCAATTTTTTAAAGATAACTTTCACCGGTTTTATCGGCTTTTCTTTTATCTTCAGCTTCTTATAAAAGAAAATCAGAAAAGAAGGCAAGATAACAATCATAACAAATAAAAAGGTGAGTATGCCTATTCCCGCCATTACACTAACACGCTGCAACGCAGGTGAATCAACAAATATTAGAGACATGAAAGCTGCGATGGTAGTCAGCCCTCCAATGAGTGTATTCTTCCCGGAATATTTTACGGCATAAATGACGGCTCTTTTTGTCAATTCTCTTTTTCCTTTTTTACCACTTTTGTTAAATTCCTCAGCATGCTCACTTAGCTCTTCTGAGATTCTGTGCGAGAGATGGATTCCGAAATCTATTCCCAAACCCAGAAGGAGCGCTACTACAAAGCTGGACATAAAGTCCATACTTTGAAAGATGAACTGAAAGATCCCTACAGACCACACCGTTCCAATAATCAGGCTGAGAAAAATAGACAGTGTAGTATATAAATTCCCATACACCAGAAAAAAGAGAATGGATATCGATGTCAGGGTAATGATTGTAGTAATGGTGAGATCTCTTGAGATAACCTCATTGGAATCAAGCCCCTGCTGATATGAACCTGTCATTCCGTAATGATAATCGTATCCTGATTCCGCTAAAAGATTATCAATATCACTTTCAATTTCTTCGATTGCCCGAGCGGCAAATGCCAAATCTAAAGCTTGTTTAGTTAAAACGATATTAATCATAAATATTTCATTGTCCGGGCTAAATATCACATAATTCTGTGGATGCTCAATGTCTAGCACTTTGCTAAAAACATCCTCAATTTCCTTCAAAGATTCGCCGACACTTCTAACTATTGTAAAATCCACTGCAGCCGGGTTTTCCGTTAAAAATCTGGCATATTCTACTGTAGAAGATAACTGTTTAAAAATATTGCTATTCGATAATAGTAATCCCGTCGTTCCCATCATGGTCATAGAATCAACATTTTGAAAGAATCTTACAATATCTACCTTTCTCTCCAGTATAACCCTCAATTCCCCCACAAATTCCAGTGCCTTTTCTCTGTTCCCATCGAAATCAAAAACAACGACAACGGAATCTCCGATACCTTCCCCTGTAAATAATTCTTTGTACTGTTGAGAGTATTCATCATCTTTGGGTAAAAGGGTTGTTAAGTCAGTATTTATTTTAATATTTGTGGCGTGATAACCAAAAAAGACCGTTATCAGGATTGAGACAAGTATGATCTCTTTCCAGAATTTTTGTACGAATCTACCCACAAGTTCCATCATTTTACATTCTCCATCTTAATGTTAAAGATTATAAGAAAATTAACAAGGCAAATATGCCGATATCTCTGAAAAAACGTAGAAAGGTGTACCTGTTCTTTTTTAAAACCAGATCAAAAAGGGAATATGACCATAGACATATGAGAAGTACAACGATCCAGCCAAAAAACTGAAACTGCCAGGTTGATCTCTCCACAAAGGGCCGGATAAGCGGCAAAAAAATGTACGGTACATAGGTCAAGGCAATGTGGGTTTTGACCCAATGGTTACGATCCTCTCTAATCAGTAACAGATCCAAGCCGAAAAGTATCAATAGTCCCAAAATCGGAATCAGTAGAACAAATAAGAACGCGGTAATTCCAAAAAACGAAAAAAGGGTTCCCAAAAATCCCCTGTCAGATAATAAATTGATACTGATGATGATTAACAGCGAGAAAAAGGATTGTGTATAACTACACTCTTTTCTTTTGAAGAAGGCAACGGGAAAAAATATGGCATCAAATAAACAATTCATTAATTATCTCTCCAAAAAGGATAGGGAACAAGCCTGACCGGTAAAGGCATCATTTCATCCAGTACCGCCTGAAGTGCTTTCAGATTTTTTATGGTCGCTTCAAATACAACCATTTCCCATCCCTTCTCATAAGAGTTTATTACATAAACGTATATAATCCCCTTCATTTTCAGCTGTAATTCTTCCGCAGTGAGTTGATTGCTAAATGTTGCACTCAAACGGGAGATCTCAATGGAATATCTGGGGTAATAGGAATCCTGCATGGCTTTTCTCATATCGCCTTCGCCTATACCATAGGAATTGAGGGCATAGGGCAATTGCATCTGTCTAAACACCCTTGAAACTGTTCTTGAATACTCTGTATTGGGTAACACCAGTCTTAAAAATCTTTCATCCGACTCTTTTTCCATTTCCAGAATTAACTCTTCAGATCCATAACCATTCAAAATAATCAAAAGGGAAGGTTCATAACTGATGCGGATTCCTTCTGAGGAAGCCGATGCAGATGTTACAATACCCTCCCTTATTGAATTCGTTTCTTTAACTTCTATTGTTAGTTCTCGTTCTTTTCTGTATTTTTCAACTTCCGTTAAAAAATCTTCGTAGGTATAGCATATAATCTCTTTTGTTTCGGTTTCAAATTTCAGATCACTGCCAAAGCTATTCATAGTTGCTTCTTTTTTGTTTATAAAAGGTGGATCGGTGTATTTAACCTCAGTGGATTCTATACGCCAATTAAAATCTGCAACAGTTTGAACTCCCAAAAACAGCGCGTATATACCAATAACCACAGAAAATATACAGAAAAGTGCTTTTATCATCCCTTAATTGTACTGCCCCTGTTCAACACCCATGGAGAATTCTTCAACAAAAAGATCCAACACGGTTTTTAACTGATTATCTCTCTGGGGATTCACCTCTATGACAAATCTGGTGCTGTCACTTGTATGGTCATTTTCTTCATCATTTTCTTCAGGCGTCTCATGTTCAACCAATATATCCGGCTCTATTCCAACGATATGAATATCATTTCCATTGGGGGTGAAGTAATGGGCAGTTGTAAGCCATAATTCGCCATCATTTGATAAAGGAAAAAGTGTCTGTACAGCCGCTTTTCCAAAGGATTTCTCCCCCACTAACGTGGCCAAATTGTAATCCTTTAAAGCCCCGGCAAGAATCTCTGAAGAGGATGCACTTCCACCGTTAATTAATATCATCATGGGAATATTTTCGAATTCATTGCCCAATGACCTGTATGTGTTGATAAAATTATCCGCTGATTTTGTAGTAACAATGACTTCCCCTGAATCGATAAACATGGAAGCTACCAGGATGGCTTGGGTCAAATATCCACCGGGGTTGTTTCTTAAATCAAGGGCTATTGATTGTATGCCCTGATCATACAACTCACTTAACGCCTTTCTAAGTTCTGTGCTGGTGTTTTTAAAAAAGTTGTTAATTCTCACATAGCCTGTTTTGATCCCTTTATATTCCACCAGTCCGTATTGAACCATTGCTGTTTTGATTTCTGCCCTTTCTATACTGAATTCCAGTATTCCTACAGGCTCTCTAACTACTTCCAGGTTAACAACCGTTCCGGGTATTCCCCTAAGGTTGTTGACAGCTTCCATGTAAGTCATATCCTCAACCGGGCTTGCATCAATGGTTATAATAAGATCTCCCGCTTTAATACCTGCTTTGTAGGCTGGGGTCCCAAACATGGGTGCAACAACTTCGATCACCTGTAAATGAGCGTTGTATGTAACTTCTGTTCCTATTCCACCGTATTTACCTTCTTGTTCGATATTACTCTCTGCAACATCTTCAGCTGTCAGGTAATAACTAAATGGATCTTCCAATCCGCCTATTAAGCCTCTTACGCTGGCATCGACAATATCGTCATAGTTAATCTGATCTTTTTCGTAAAATTCATTTTCGATAAAATAAAGTGATTCGAAAAAAGGCTTCAGCTTATCATACACATTGAATTCCTCTGTTTGGGCAAAAAGAGTCCATGATGTTGTCAGTATGAGAAGCATCATTACAACCAAAAAAATTGTCTTAAGTGTTTTTTTCATCTTTGACACCTCCGTTAATGTCATCGAATTCATTATCTATCTCGGATAAAAATTCGTTCATTGTTGAAAGAAAATCTTCCACTTTTGAATCTTCTGATTCAGAAATATCCATGAGACATGTGTTTGCGTATCTTTTTAATATCAGATAATTTGTCTTTTTTAAAGCGGATTTCACAGCTGACATCTGAATGAGAACATCAGAACAGTTTCTGGAATCTGCAATCATCTTTTGGATTCCTCTAATCTGTCCTTCGATCTTCTTTAATCTGTTCATGATGATTTTATCATATGTTGACTTATCTTTTTCATTCATGTCAGTACTCAAACACACTTCCTCCAATGAACTCCCTGATTATTGACATTTTTGGAATATAACAGGTGCTTGTGATGGGTAAGAAATATTCCAAAAACTTCAAGAGCCTCTTTGACTCAATGTTTTCTTCGTTTTCGTCACCGATTTGCACCAATAATTGCTCGGCATATATCTTTAAAACAGCCAGTTCGTATACTAATGCTGAGGAGAACATGTAATCCGCTTCCTCCTGGAATGGAAAAATATTCTCTGTTTCGCCCTTTCTGACCGATTGCCACATCTTGATGGTTTTTATTGCAGAATGCCCTCTGGTGCTATTATCCCTGACGATTCTTCTGATGAGTCTTGTATCTGTTGTTGGTATTCTGTTTATGTCATCGATGCTTAATTGCGTTAGTGCACTGACGTATATTTTAAATTTCCATTCCCGGGGAATGCTCTTGGTCAGTTCTTCGTTAAGTCCGTGAATGCCTTCGATGATTAAAGGCTGCTCTTTGCTTATCGTCAACATTTCTCCGTTGTAAAAACCTTTGCCTTGGACAAAATCGAATTTCGGAATTTGCACAGTTTTTCCTTCCAATAAATCAAGAAGATGATTGTTGAATAATTCCAAATTCAGAGCATCGATCGACTCAAAATTGAAGTTTCCCAATTCATCTCTCGGTGTTTTTTCTCTATCTACAAAGTAATCATCCAGAGAAATTGTCACGGGTTTTAATCCTTCTGCCATCAATTGTAATTTTAAACGTTTGGCAGTTGTTGTTTTTCCGGATGAAGATGGTCCCGCAATCAGGATCAGCCTTTTTTCAAGGTTTTTCGAAATCTCTTCCGCCATATTTGTTATCTTTTTAGCATGAAGGGCTTCCGACATGAGTATGATATCCTTGATCTTTCCATCTGCAATCTTTTTATTAAGATCTCCAACTGTCTCTATTCCCAATATCTCTCCCCATCTTTGATATTGCAAAAATACCTGTGAAAATTTCTGCAATTGCTTTCGTTCAGGTAGAATATCCGGGGAATTTTGAGTTGCCGTTAAGAGTAAGAACCCCTGTCCGTATACTTCCAGGTCGAAGGGCTTCAAACAACCAGTTCTTGGGGGCATATACCCGTAAAAATAATTGATATATTCAAGTTCTCCACATTTATAGACATTAACCGTACTCTTTTTTCTGAATCGGAACAATCTCACCTTTTCGATGTCACCGTTCTCTTCAAACTTCATCAATGCAAGTCTTTTATCAAGTTTATGCTTTGTAAAGTGATAATCAGCATCAATCAGTTCGCTCATTCTGTTTTTAAGTTGCTCAATCTCAGAATTAAGGACCCAATTTCCCAGCTCACAATAAAGTCCGTTTTCAATGGAATGCAGTACTTTCAACTTTCGGGTTGGGAATAATTCTTTTGCGGCAATGTAGAGAGTAAAAACAAGGCCTCTCTGAATCATTCTAATGCCATCAGAATGCGTTATATCAATAAACAGGACCTCTGAGTCGGTGAAGACTTTACTGGAGAGTTCTCTTAATCGATTATTGACCTTTGCACCCAAAACAGGTCTCTCAGTTTGTAATTCCGCTTTTTCCAAGATCTGTCTCACGGTAACTGTATCCTGGAATGTGAGTGTTTTGTCATTGTTTAAAATTTTTATTTTTATCACTGTTAATCGCCTCGAGCATAATAAGTTGATAAAATTTAAAGCATTAAAAACTTTTCTTCCTTGGTATTGCTTGACATTTTCAGATTCATATAGTAAAATATCAATCGTTGTTGGGGCGTAGCCAAGTTGGTAAGGCATCGGAATTTGGATCCGACATTCGGGAGTTCGAGTCTCTCCGCCCCAGCCAATAAATCAAAGAGAGCCTTTCGGCTCTCTTTTTTTATTTATCTACTGAGTCGATGTTGAATCTACGGTATTTGTTGCAAAGGGTATTTCTTCTTCAGCCTTTTGTAATTCGACCGTTTCTTTCACCTGTTCAATGATCAAATCTATGTCAGGATAATCAGGCTGTAACTCTTTTAATTCTTCCAGATACATGATTTCTTCTTCGTATTTGCCCCATTTTTCCAAAAGATTGAGCAATGTTTCATAAGCAGCGACCCTTCTGGAAACAGGCTCTTCTTCAGATTGTGCAATCTTGGAAAGACCAAGCTGAAACTGGAGCAATTGTGGCTCGAGAATCATTCTGTATTGTTTGAATATCTCCTCATCATTCAAATACATCATATACTGATCTATTTGAAGTTGGAACCATTTTAAGGCTACTTCCGTATTATCAGGTTCGTACTCCCTTAAAAGATTGATAACTTGTGTGGAAGTGGTGTTGGTGTTGTATAAGATATTCAAGCCTTCTACAATTCTGGTTTCTTTTGCTTTAATTTCTTCTTCCAAATCTGCCAATACTTCATCTACCTGAGAAGGCTCAATGTTTTCTTTAGCCAGTTCGGCAACGAGATTATGATACTCTTTGGCATCTTCTATCTGATTGATTTCATTTTCAATAACATTTAACTCCGCTTTTTTTGCAGAAAGCTTTTCGTTCAGGTTTCCCAGATAAGCTTGATTGTCTTCAGTTTCTGTTGCATTTCCTGTTTCAGCCATTTTTTCCTCTATCATCACAATTTCATCTTCCAGACTCAAACGTTCCCCTTCCTTAACTTCTTTGATACTGTCAAGTTGTTCAACATTCATCGAGATGTATTCATCCGATGTGTTTTCAGCAACTGATTGGAAGTTTTCCAGGATGTTTTTCTGGTTGTTAAAATTTGTATTCATGTCTTCAAATACACTGACGTAAATGGCAATATTTCTTGGATCCACTTCTCCATCGATTCTCTTTTCCCCATCTTCATCGATGATAATATACTGTTCAAGCCATTTCACAAATTCGTTCAACGTTTCATTGTCTGTTTGTTCTGAATTATTGGTCATCTCTTGATACTTGTCATAAACGTTTAAAACGTCGTCATTCAATATATAATCGAAATTATTATCAGTCTTGTAGGACTCTAGCCACTGTTGGTATTCTTCATTTTGAAGCTCTGTCTTTGCACTGTTGTAGACTTCTTCACTGCTGACAAAGTCCTCAAAGGTTTCCAGCTTCTTCCTGTCCTGCACATCGATTAAATGATATCCGTAGCTTGTTTCAACCGGCCCTGCAATTGTCCCGACTTCAGCACTGAAAGCGGCATCCTCAAAAGCCTTTACCATTTCTCCCCTTGAGAACCATCCAAGATCTCCTCCGTTCTCGCTGTTTGACGAATCCATCGAGTATTTTACTGCAGCTTCACTGAATGTTATTTCGCCATTTTGTATCTGCTGGAGAACATCCTCGGCAAGCTCTTTTTCTTCCACAAGTATATGGGCAGCTTTAACCTGGTTGTTTTGTGAAGTGATTTCTTCTTTGTTCTCTTCAAAGTAGGCTTTCATTTCCTCTTCATTAATCTCAGTAACTTTTGCTTTAACGTTGTCCATTTTTATCTGTTCAACAAGGAAAGGCCTGATGTATGCCTTGTAATTGTCAAGACTGCCATATCGTTGTACAACAAGTTGCCTTATCTCATCAGTGTTTATATTTTGTTGCACTAATGCTTCAACTTGTGCATCGACTTGCTCTTCAGTTGGAGCCAAGCCATTTTCATCGGCATAGTATTCCACAATTTTATTGTCGATCAACGATTTTGCCGTATTCAGTTCCAAATATGGCGCCTGGAAAAGCTCATCAATATTCTGCCCGTAATTTCTGTAATAATCAGTAATTTCCTGCATTCTTTCTGAAAGTTCATAGGGCATTAGCCAATAGGTATGGTTTAGGTCTGTTGACTCTTTTGTGATAACCGCTAATGCTTCCGTTCTACTCGGTACGTATTCATCAGGTGAGTAGTTCTGTTGAGCACTACTTGTCCCACCAATATCGATATAGGATGCAACTCCCCACCAAACTATACCTGCCGTAAAAATAACTGCAATTACCCAGATAATCGCGACTTTCCACTTCAAAATAAAATCTCTCATCTTACAAATCCTCCTCAATCTATGAAAAAAACAGTTTTCCCAGAATTATATCATAGTTTTTTTGACTTTTTTAC
This sequence comes from uncultured Thermotogaceae bacterium, assembly GCA_964604305.1. Classification (GTDB taxonomy): domain Bacteria; phylum Thermotogota; class Thermotogae; order MWEM01; family MWEM01; genus JASUTC01. The sequence goes on from CAZRYM010000001.1 coordinate 25,821, forward strand.
CCCTTCTTTTTTTAACAATTAAAATGGTTTGAATAGGCAAAATTCCCAAATCCTCCGCCCGTATGAATAAAAAGCACTCTTTTGTACCCTCTTTTTTTTGTTTCTTCCACCATTCCGTCAAACGCTTTTGAAGTATAGACCGGATCAAGAAGTATTCCTGTATTTAGGATACAATCCTTAATATATTTGATACCTTTTTCAGTTGGAACGGCGTATGCTTGACCACAATAACCGTCAATTATCTTTATCTCATCTTTTTTAACCGGTTGATCGATTAAATTTAACTTTAAGTAGGCATCACAAATTTCTTTAACCTTTTCTTCAAATTCTCTCGAATCGGCAAGTGTAACATTTATTCCTATGAGCTCTGTTTTCAGATTGTTCATTTTCAAACCTGCAAGCAATCCCGCATAAGTTCCTCCGCTGCCAACCGGACAAAAAATCGCATCAAAAGAATCCATGTTTGTCTGTTCCGCCATTTCACTGATCGATCTAACATAACCCAGTGAACCTGTAATATTCGAACCACCTTCAGGTATCAGATAAACCTCCTTTGGGTTAACGGATTGATCACGATATCTTCCCATGATAGTCTCCCTTTCGGCATATTCATCAGGTGTTATCCAATGTATTTCAGATTCCAAGAGCATGTCCAGGAAAAGGTTACCTTCCGCCTTTTCAGGTTCTGTCCCTCTCAGATACAAAACGGGCTCCATACCCAGTTTCCTTGCTGCAAAGGCCGTTGCACGACAATGATTAGATTGTATACCACCACAGGTAACAATTTTACGAGCTCCCAACTTTTTTGCTTCATACAACAGGTACTCAAGTTTTCTGATTTTATTACCACTGCCTACAAATTCAGTTAAATCATCCCGTTTGAACCAGACTTCGAGTTTTTCATGGAGAAAATCCATTTTAACTTCTTCCAAAGGTGTGGGAAGAGAAGCTAGTCTTATTCTTGATGACATCAGTTCGTTCTTCAACGTTAAAACCTCCACAAACAAAAAAGCGTTCATATGAACGCCTTAAAATTTATTATTGATCTTCTTAATGGTTTTTCTTAAAATCCTTAAGAATTTCCATCGCCCGCGTTAATTCCTCTTCTGAAGAAGCATATGAAAGGCGCATGTACCAAGGTTTGTGAAAAGCACTTCCGGGAACCATAGCCAGGGCATGATTTTGAATTAAATCCATGGTTAAGTCATCATCCGTTTGATAAGCATTTTTGACCCATTCGAAATTCATAAAGAAATAAAAGGCACCTGCCGGATGACAATAGTCTATCCCGATATTGTCAAGGGCTTGTGAAACAATCTTGCGTCTTTGCTCAAATGCATCTCGCATATATGTTGTATCAACTGTTAACGCCTTTAAAGCGGCTTTTTGTGTGATCGAATTAATATTTGAGGATAAATGTGATTGCATCTTCCCAATCTCTTTGGAGATTTCGCGTGGAGCTGCAACATACCCACATCTCCAGCCTGTCATTGCATGAGATTTTGAAAAACCGTTTATGGTTATTGTGTTATTAAAAACCTCTCCCAAAGACCCGATACTCACATGCTCACCATCGTACACCAAATTAGCATAAATCTCATCGGATATGATCCAAAACTTCCTTTCCAAAGCCAAATCAGCTATTTTTTCCAGTGTCTCCCTGGTGTAAATCGTCCCTGTGGGGTTATTAGGCGAGTTGATGATAATTCCACGGGTTTTTTCGGTAATCTTTTCAGCAATCTTTGTGATATCAGGTTGGAAATTTTTATCGGCAGCCGTATCCACCAAAACCGCTTTACAATTACACATCTCAACTTGTGGAACATAGCTCACCCAATCGGGCGTGAGTACAATGATCTCATCACCGGGATTGGTGATTGCATAAATAGATTGATATAATGCCTGTTTTCCACCATTTGTTACGACAATCTGTGAGGAATCATAATTTAGTGAATATTTTTCCTTTAATAAACCTGCAATTCCATTTCTTAACTCAATAATCCCAGAAGCGGGCGTATACTTAGTAAACCCTTCATCAATTGCATTCTTAGCAGAAAGACTGACCTCTCGGGGAGTTTCAAAATCCGGCTCTCCGGCTGTCAGCCTTATCACATCTATCCCTTTAGATTGTAATTCTTGGGCTAGCTGCGTGTATTTCAGAGTAACTGAAAAAGGGATATTATTTAATATTTTTTTCAATCATTTCACTCCAAACTTGTTGATTTTAGTAATTCATGCTTACTGTAAACAGTATATTTTTCTTATTTTTTACAGGGTTAAAATATCCACCCTCCAGTTCTTTGTCAACCGGTAATCCAAACTGTGCACTGATGACATTGCTTTCGGTGGTATTGTCGTTGCTTCCCTTTAATTCTGTGGGTGTATAGGCAGTCTGTTCGGAATAAGTTGGAAAAATGATTTGTTCGCTAAAGGCTTTTTTATTGACCAAATCCAATTTGGAAGTATTCAGAATCCCAACAGTCAAAACAGTGATTGTAATAAGCGCTGCAATGGAACCCCACGTGAGAAAGAGATTTTTGGTGTATTTTTCAGTGGTCTGATTTTGATTATCAATGAGCTCGTTAAGCTTATCATAAAAATCACAAACCGTTTCGTATTCCTCTTCTGAATAGCCCTTATCGGTGTTTAGACACTTACCGGATAGAAAATCGATATAGAGTTCTTCCAAATCATATTGTTCTATCTGCTTATTCCTGCCTATCCTGTCGACAACTTCAATAAATTCCAGATAGACATCGTCTGCATGCCTGCCTGTTACCACTTCTTCTATTACATTTACACAATGAAACTGCTCAAAACAAGCTGCACAATTCTTCAAATGTTCACGTACCATATCTACGGCCTTTTGCTTTTCCCCATTGTGAAAAATATCCAGAATCTGAACGGCATGATTTACATCAACACAATCCGGAATGAGGGGTCTGGAATTACTCATTCATATTTACCTCCAATAACTGATAATTGATGGTTACAGGAATACAAGACGGAATAAAAAGATCGATTATTCTAGGCACTCTCTTTGTCTTCATCACCTTTAAGATATTTCTTTGCACAACTGATTGCCAATCTTCGAATTTCTTTTATATAGGCCTGTCTTTGAGCAACGCTTATGGCATTTCTTGCATCTAATAGATTGAAATAATGCGCACATTTTATCAACTGATCATATGCCGGTATGGGTAAATCATTTTCCAATAAATGTAAAAATTCACTCTTATGAAGGTCGAACAATTTGAACAACAACTCAGTATCGGCTATCTCAAAATTATATTTTGAATACTCTATTTCATTTCTTTTGTATAAATCACCATAAACGGTGTGTTCATTCCACTTGAGATCGTAGACATTTTCCACATCCTGAAGATACATGGCTATGCGTTCTATTCCGTAAGTAATTTCAAGTGTTATCGGCTTCAATTCAACTCCTGCTACCTGTTGAAAATAGGTAAACTGAGTGATTTCCATACCGTCAAGCCAGACTTCCCATCCCACTCCCCAGGCACCAAGTGTTGGTGATTCCCAATTGTCTTCAACGAACCTGATATCATGTTCTTTAGGGTTAATTGATAATGCCTTAAGTGATTCAATGTAAATGTCCTGTGATTCAAGGGGGGAAGGTTTGATCAGAACCTGATACTGGTAAAACCGCTGCATTCTGTTGGGGTTTTCCCCATATCGGCCATCTGTAGGTCTTCTGCTCGGTTGTATAAAAGCACACTTCCAGGGTTTCTCATCAATGACTCTAAAAAAGGTGGATGGATGATAAGTCCCGGCACCCATTTCCATATCATACGGCTGCTCGATAAAACAACCCCGTTGTGACCAATATGTATTAAGATTTTTTATCATATCCTGAATATACAAAATTTAACCTCCGGTTTATACGTGTTGAATATTGCCGTTTCGTTGAAGCTATTCTACCATAATGAAACATTTCTATGCAATTTAAATTAGTTTTCAAGAGAAGGTTTTGTAGAATAAAAACGCTAAAACCATGAAGTAGAGTTTGATAAAGAAGGCTGGTAAAAAATAAAAGCGCACCATGCGCGTTGCTTCGATAGACACCGACAAGACGTTTTCAGACAGTTAGCTCAGCAGGGGCACTCCCGTGGCACCCGGATGGGACTGCTTATGGCTGCTTCCTTCCGGACCTGACCAGGTTCACAGCTATCCGCCGCACAGGACCTCTGCATCAACGCCACTTATCTGAAACCTTTCTCACCGATAGGACCTCAGACAACGCATCAGCCCCGCTCAAGTGGGTTTCGGGTACAGGGGACCACTAACCCCCCGCCTGCATGACGCGCAGGGAATATTCTATCACATTTCATTGTTGTTTGCAATATTCCGAATTAAACGGAGATAAAGGGTACCCACAAGGGGCACCCCTACCATTTTCCATTGTATCTTGTCAAATACTTTACTGAATCTGTACGTCTATGGCTTTTTTCTTTTCTTCTTCTTTTTTCTGTACTTTCAGTTCCAAAACACCGTTTTCAAACTTGGCATCGATCTTTTCAACATCTACATTTTCCGGCAGACTGAATTGCCTCTTGAATGCGCCATATCTTCTTTCGACGATGTGATAGTTTTTATCCTTTTCTTCCTTCTTCTCTTCTTTGACTTCGCTTGATACGGTGAGTACATTGTCTTCTACCTTAACTTTTACATCGTCTTTCTTAAATCCGGGTAATTCAAATTCGAATACATACGCATCTTCCGTTTCGTAAACATCCGCATTTGGCATCATGCATGTTCCTGCTTGTGGATTTCTGCCTGTCAAAAAGTTGTTGAAAACGGAATCGACATCCCTTTGCATCTCTCTGAAAGTTTTGAAAAAATCATCACTGTTTCCTCTTCTTACTATAAGACCCATAAAGAACACCTCCGCTTTATCAATTTTGGGTTTCATGACAATTGACGAAAGCGAAGGTTATTTTATTACACTCTGAACATATAAAGTGATATGTAGCGGGTCAATAAATTAGAAATAGTCTAACTATATCAAAAATCCCCCTACAAAAGCAAAAAAACAAGGTAATTTTCAAAAAAACGCACACCGTAGGGGCAACCCTCGTGGTTGCCCTTTTATAAAAACAAATGAAATAATGATAAAGGGTACCCACAAGGGGTACCCTACAGTTTTAAACACTCTTCCAAACCTCTTCAATCAGCATCTTGGTCATTGGTAGATCTATGTTTTTTTCTTTCAAATCGTTGATAAACTTTCTTGTTTCTTCGATGACCCCGGGATCCACCGAACTGGTGGAATGTATAAAATATCCCACACCATGCTGAGCTTCTGTCAGCCCTTCGTTACCCAGCTTTTCAAGGGCTCGCATGACGGTGTTTGTGTTTACATCAAACACTTTTGACAATTCTCTTACCGGGGGAAGCTGATCACCATCTTTCAGGTTGCCCAGCATGATTTCTTTTTTAATCATGTTCATAATCTGGATGTAGACCGGCAATCCTTTATGTTTATCCACACTTGTCAGCATAGTTTCACCCCTTTCTCATTTTTTGTCATACAAGTCTTTTCTGAAAGGGAATGAATTCCTTTTTCCCCTGAAGATAACCCAGCACGATTTCCTTGAAATTCGGATATCGGCCTACATCCTCGGATGTTCTGATGAGAGTTTCGTTTTCAATAATGCCCACCACATCTCCCGCAGGTATCTTCTCTCCACTGTTAATGATTCTGTGATTCTCTTTTGAATTATCTATGGTATCAGCGTACAGGATTTCTCCCTCCTTGATGATGGCAAAAGAAGTGGCGACCTCTTCCAGTTCGTATATCTCGTGAGAGGAAATCACAATGGTCTTATTATCCTGGTCTTCAATGTAGTTTTTAATGACTTTTAGTATCTCTGAACGTATGACCGGATCAAGATTTTGAGTGGGTTCGTCCAGAAGCATCAGGTCTGAGTTCGCTGACATACACAATGCCAGATTCAACAAAGTTTTCATTCCCATGGAATAAGTCGCAACTTTGTCGTCCAAGTTGAAATTGAAGTGATTGGCAAAGCTGGAAAAAATTTTCTCGTTCCATCCCGGATAGAGTTTACTCCAAAGGTCATGATAATCTTCGCCGGTAAACCTGGAGAACGTCAGTCTTTCTTCCGGCATGACCGTCAGTTTTTCTTTTACCTTTGAGGAAAGGCTTTTGCCAAAGATCGTTACTTCTCCGGCATCGGGTTTTATTTCTCCAAAGATCGTTCTCAAAGTCGTTGTTTTTCCAGCACCATTGGGTCCGATGAGTGCGAATATCTCACCTGATTTTATCTCAATAGAAATGTCGTTTAAGACACGTTTGCTTCCAAATCGTTTGGTCATGCTTTTAATCGAAACACTCATTTTGTAGCCCCCTTCTTAACGAAAAGATAAAGAGCGGTTGCGAAGAGCACAAATGCAAATGTGGCCGCTGCAAATATATTACCCTGTGTAACCGGACTGATGTACCAGTAGAAATTACGATAGCTCCCGATGGAGGAGATGATCCAGTCACCAATAAGTACAAGGAATGGCATCCCGAAATTATCCAGTCCGGATGTGACGAATATCATGGCAATGGAATAATAAGCGGTTCCAAAAATCACGCAATTCAGCCAGGACGTCCACATGTAGTTGACAGATAGTGGACCAAATGGAATCGCTGCCCCGATAAAATGTGTAACTGTTACGATACTGACCATGAACAGCCAGGATATGGTAAATACTTCTGCCAAAGTATAGGGCAGTATCATTATGTTGACCGTTCGTTTCTGCTGCACATCCCACGCAAGCATACTTGTGGCAAGCAGGAAGAGAAATATGGTCTTAAATCCAAAATTGGGAACAAACAGAAAAAGTGAAAACACAAACAACCTTCCCGCTTTTTCGCTAAATTCTTTCATATAAAAGGCTTCTATTCTTTTTAACATATCTGCACCTCCATGCCTTAATACTCTTCAACATCGACGTTGAAGAGTTCGCCTTTATGATTCACCGAGAGTTTTGAAGGCTGATTTCGAGGCCGTTGCACAGAGAATTTCCCAAAAGTCGCTTTCAGCTCAACAACCCTGGATTCTTCCCATCCGGACAGGAATTTCAGGTTCCCATTCAATACTTCAGATGCTATTTCAAAATACTTCAATTTTTGAACTTCGCCCGAAAAATTCATGGCATCGGCGGAAAACACAAAGTCAACCCCATCCAATATCCCCTTAAAGTTCGCTGCATCGCTTTGCACCTTCAAATGATCCACGATATATGTACCTTGCATGTTTAAAGCATCCACATTGATTTTGACTTCCTGAGCCCGTATAGTACCATTCATGGAAACTGCATCAGCATTAACAGTTATTTCAGTGTAATCAACATCCGAAGGAATCTGAATCACCAGGGTTCTGTTACCCCTAATCGGTCCACCATCCAAGGTCAACCCATTGCTGTTTTCATCCCGTCTTTCTATCATGCCGGAAGGATATTGAATCCTCTTAAGATCTTCAATAAAATCCAATCTCAGAGAGTTTCCCCGAATCACCAAATTCTCTTCGGTATCCACTTCGATTTCAGGCAAAACCAGCCGCATATTCTGCTCAAAATTCATACCGAAATTCATATTCCCCATGCTGCTCATAAACCAGGGCAACTCAAAATTGTGAAAATACTCAATCGCAGTGTAAATCCCGCCCATTATCAGTAACGCAAGGATGAAAAAGATGATCAGAAGCACTTTGAACTTCTTAAAACAAAGGGCAAAAAGAATTCCCGCTGCCCCCACAAAAAGGATCTTGACTGGAATAAACGGTAAGTAAATCGCTAAAAATGCCAGAATCAAAGCAATCGCTATCTTACCCATGATCGGATAATTTTTCTCCATACCAAAAACACCTCCAATGTTCTTTAGATATATAGTGTACTAATGTATTATAACACTGAATTATTTATTTGTCAATAGTCTGAGAGTTGCTTTTTTTTCACTCTGATCTCCCTTTTATAAGTGGTTTTTCATAATTCGAATACGATTTCTTACTGATCATTTAGCAGAAAAAAACAGACGAACATAGCCGTCTGTTTTTTTGGCAACTCCATTTGTGTAATCACCTACAATTTAATCCATGGAGTTTGATACCTGTCAATACAATATTCTAAGGTATTCTTGTAACTATTCCATTAAAATCTGTTCTTAACTACCCGGAAAAAAGCTTATTCTATTGCCTTTTCTTTCGTTTCTATACCATACTTTGAAAACAAAAAAGCTCCGATAAGCATAAAAACCGCCAAAGTAACAGTCATAATAATGGTTGTATTCCCTCCCGTTTCTATCAAAAATGTGGCATAGAAAGGGGCTATAATACCGCTTATTCTTGCCATCACACCTGATGAACCATTTCCCAGCGCTCGCATTTCCGTTGGGAAAAGTTCGGGGGTGTAAGCATAAACAAAGCCCCAAGATCCCATGCAAAAAACAGAAAGGATGACGGCAAACAAAAGTGATGTGAATGTTGAGTGGACGCTGAAGAGCAACAGCACTGCCAATCCGGTTCCTGTAAAAAAGAATATCGATGTTTTTTTTCTTCCAATTCGTTCAATGAGATAAGCAGCCAGGAGATAACCGGGGAGTTGCATGATTAACATAAAAAACGTATACCATAAGGCGTTGGTATGTTCAATTCCCCTGGAAGCAAATATTTTTGGGGCCCATGTGAAAATTCCATAATAGGTGAAACTAACCGAAAACCATGCAAACCAGATCATGATGGTTCTGGAAAGATATTTGCCTCTTAACAATTCCAAAACAGGAATTTTGACCGGTGCGTGCATTTCGATATCCTCTTTTATTTTCACTCGTAAAGTTTTTTCCAGTGCGGTTTTACCACCTTTTAAAAAGGCATATTTAGGACTCTTGGGTAAAGTAAAGGCAATGATTAACAGGGGTACACTAAAAAAGGCCAATGCAAAATAAGAGGGGCTCCAACCGTATTCACTGACAGTCAGCACACTAAAAAGACCCAGCAAGATACTGCCAATAGCCCAACTGGATTCCAGATAAGTCAAATATCTTCCACGGAGTTTGATGGAAGTAAATTCACTCAGATAAGCATTCACGACAGGTAAAAGCCCCCCGTATCCCAAACCGGAAAGAAGTCTGTAAAGGGCAAATTCCTGTCCTGTTTTTGCCGTTGCCGTCATAGCTGAAAAGACACCCGCTATCACCAAAAATACTATGTTTGTGTATTTCCTTCCAAAAAGATCTGAGAGAAAGCCGGAAATTAGGGCACCGAAAAGCATGCCAACAAACACCGAGCTGGCGATGGCTCCTTTCATCTGCTCACTTCCCGGAAGTTGTTCAAGTACAGACGGCAATGTCAGTGACATCACCATGACACCTGCTGCTGCCAGCATCCACTGAAACGAGGTCAACAAAAGCAGCAGATTTTGTTTCTTACTGGGTACATATTTTTCAATTACCTTGTCAATGATCATTTTTTGTCCCTCCAAGGATTAAAAGGTTTTTTAACAACAGATTGCACGGTAAAAAATTCTTTGGAAAACAAGAGGTATGAAAGATTATAACACTAATTTAGAAGTGTAACACTTTAAGACTTCCGCCCCATTCACTCCTGTGTTTTGAATCTGGTAAATTATCGAGTATAATAAACATTGTTCCATGTTCTTTCTTAAAGATTGCGTTTTTTCAACACGGAAATTAATTTCAAAAGATAAAACAGGAGGTATTTATTGATGGCAACAGATTCAGAAAAATCGAAGAATTTTATCGAGAAAATAATCGAGGATGATCTGAAAACAGGGAAGGTTAAGAAGGTAGTCACCCGATTTCCCCCTGAACCGAACGCACAGCTTCATATCGGACACGCAAAGGCAATTTTGCTGAATTACAACATGGCGAAAAATTACAGTGGGCAGTTTAACCTTCGTTTTGACGATACAAATCCCGAGAAAGAAGAAATCCATTACATGGAATCGATGAAAAAAGATATCAAATGGTTGGGGGCTGATTGGGACAAACTGTGTTATGCTTCGGACTATTTCGAGCAACTCTGTCAATGGGCGGTGGAACTAATTGAAAAAGGACTTGCCTATGTAGACAATCAAACAGCTGATGAAATCAGAGAAAACAGAGGTACCCTCACAGAACCCGGCAAAGAATCTCCCTTTAGAAAAAGAACTGTTGAGGAAAATTTAAAGCTTTTTGAAGATATGAGAAACGGTTCTTTTGATGAAGGCGAAGCCGTCTTAAGAGCAAAGATCGATATGTCTCATCCCAACATCAACATGCGCGACCCAATTATGTACAGGATACTAAAAAAGGAACATTACAGGACAGGAGACAGATGGTGTATTTATCCCATGTACGATTTCGCACATGGATACGAAGATGCCATTGAAGGGGTCACACATTCTTTATGCTCTATAGAATTTGAAGATCATAGGCCTTTGTATAATTGGTTTATTGAAAACGTCAGTGTTCCAAATGTTCCACATCAATATGAATTTGCAAGGCTTCAACTCAGTTATACCGTCATGAGCAAAAGGCTTCTTCTTGAGCTTGTCAATACCGGGATAGTGGAAGGTCTGGATGATCCCAGAATGCCTACTCTCTCAGGATTGAGAAGGAGGGGGTATACACCGGATTCCATTGCACGATTTGTTGAAGAAATCGGTGTTGCCAAAGCGAACAGCCTTGTGGATCATGAATTTCTGGAACATGTTTTAAGGGAGGAACTAAATAAAACCACCTGGCGGATGATGGCCGTTCTTGACCCGGTCAAGGTTATCATAGAGAATTATCCGGAAGAAAAAGTCGAGTATTTCCAGGGGGAGAATAACCCGGAAAACCCGGAAGATGGCAGTCGTCAGATTCCTTTCACCAGGGAATTGTACATCGAACGCGATGACTTTTTGGAAAATCCCCCGAGAAAGTATTTCAGATTGTCACCGGGCAAAGAAGTTCGCCTAAAGTTCGCTTATTACATCACCTGCAAAGAAGTTGTCAAAGATGAAAATGGCAGGGTTATCGAACTCATCTGCACTTATGATCCCGAATCCAGAGGGGGAGGCACACCTGACGGCAGAAGGGTTAAAGGAACTTTGCATTGGGTGAGTGCTTCCCATGCAAAGAAGGCGGAAGTTCGGCTATACGATAAACTCTTTACGTTAAAAGATATGAGAGATATGGAAGAGGGGAAAACATATAAGGATTATTTGAATCCAGAGTCACTGGTAGTTTTAAAAGACTGTATGGTTGAGCCTGCTTTGGTTGAATCGAATCCCGGAGATAAATTTCAGTTTTTAAGAAAGGGTTATTTCTGTACCGATTCAAACAGCACCAAAGAGTATCCGGTTTATAATCAAGCGGTTGCTTTAAGGGATACATGGGCGAAAATTCAAAAGAATAAATAATTTTCATAAAAGGAGGGATTTTATGAACAGGAAAGTTTTGTTAGTTTCATTATTGATGCTATCTGTGATCATGATTTTCGCATCTGTTTCGGGAACAGTTGCAGAGGTGGACAAATACGGCAACGTCCATACCGGGATTTTGGAAGAAGAATTTTTGGCAGAAGGTTTTGAACTGGGTGATATGTTACTGATCACCATGGGAGAGCAATCCGTACAAGCACCGTTTGTAACTACCTACGGAGATGTTGATAGGGGAAATCCTCTGGTGAGGCTTTCTGGAGGACATGTGGCTATGGCTTTGAATTACGCCAATTTTGCCAAGACTTATTCATTAGAAGTGGGGTCACCTGTTTCTTTTGAATTGGTTGAAAAAGGCGCTTATCTGGAGGAATTGGAAATTAGAAATCTTGTCAGGACAGATGTTCGGGAAGATTATGCATCTGATGCCATATTTGCCAACTTCCGTGAAGTTACCATGGGAGAGATTGATGCCAATATCCTTTACCGCTCTTGTCACCCTTCCTTAGACGACCCCAGAGCTCCTTACGCCAGTCTGTTAGTTGAAGAAGCGGGTATTAAGACGGCCATCAATCTTTCCGATTCTGATGAAGAATTGGCAGAATATTTAGCTTATTCAGATTATTATGAATCCATAAAGGAAGCCGGAAATATGATCAATCTGAATATGGGTGTGGATTTGTTAAGTGATGAATTTGCAGCTAAACTGAAAAAAGCCCTTTTATTTATGATAGAAAAAGAGCCTCCCTATTTGATTCATTGTGTAGAAGGAAAAGACCGAGCGGGTATGACGGTTGCCATTTTGGGAGCACTCATGGGCGCAACGGTTGACGAAATCTATGCTGATTACGTTGCTTCTTATGAAAACTACTATAATGTCGAAAAGGGCACAAAAGCCTATGATGCGGTTGAAAACATCATCAGAGGTATCTTTAAATCCATCAATAATGGTAATGAAATTACCGATGATAATGTTGGTTATGTTGCCATAAGTTATTTAAAAGAAAAGGCAGGATTGACCTATCCACAAATTCTGGCACTTCAAGCGATTTTAAGGTAAGCTTAAACAAAGGGGCAGATCATATTTCTGTCCCTTTGTTTGTTTCTTTTGAAAAGATATTCCTTGACATAGAAGAGAGGGTATGATAAAATAATACTGCTTTGAGTGTGTAGCTCAGTGGGAGAGCGCTTCCCTGACGCGGAAGAGGCCGAAGGTTCAATCCCCTCCACACTCACCAGAGGGAGCCTGAAATATCGGCTCCTTTTTTTATGAGGTGAAACGTGTGAAATACGCTATTTTTGGGGGTTCTTTCAACCCGGTTCATAACGGTCATATCATCATTGTGCAGAAGATGCTGGATTATATCAAAGACCTTGATCATCTGTATATAGTTCCTGCCGGTTGTTCCCCTTTTAAACGAGAGATGGAAGACCATGCAAATTTTGATATAAGATATACCTGGTGCTCCCGGGCATTTAATAGAATTGACCGAACAAGCACAATTGATATTGAACGCAATTATAATGCTGATTCCCCTTCGTTTACTTACGATACGATCAAACTGTTTTATAAAAGATATCAAGTTTTTCCAACTCTAATCATCGGTGAGGATTCACTTGCCTCTTTTCACAAATGGAAACATCATGACAAGATATTGGAAAAATGCCAGCTTGCCGTTTTCAGAAGAAGAGGTTACTCAGGAAAGATAAAAATCGAAAACAGATATCTTGGGAAGATTACCGTTTACGATTCACCATACATCGAGATTTCATCTACTGAGATTAGAAAACGAATTAACGTTAATAAGTCAATCCGGGGTTATGTGCCCGAGTTATTGGAAGATCAGATAATGGATATTTATAAAAAGATGAGTGATGGAAATGAAAAAAGTTGAACTGTTAGCCCCTGCGGGATCTATGGAAAAATTGGAGATGGCTTTTTTATACGGTGCCGATGCTTGTTATTTAGGTGGTACAGCTTTTGGTCTCAGAGCTAATGCTAAGAATTTTAACCCCGAAGAGATTGCAAAGGCGGTTGAATATGCACATGAGAGGGGAAAACGCATCTACGTCACGGTAAATATCATGGCGCATAACGAAGATTTGATTGGACTTGAAGATTATCTGTCGGATTTGTCTAAAGCAAACGTGGATGCCATACTCGTTTCCGATCCGGGTATTTTCATGATCGTAAAACAACAAACCCCGGAGATAGAAGTCCATTTAAGTACACAGGCCAATGCCACCAACTATAAAACCATAGAATATTGGAAAAACCAGGGAATGAAACGGGCTGTATTGGCAAGGGAACTAAGTCTAAAAGAAATTCGAGAAATCAGGGAAAGAATCGATGATGATTTTGAATTGGAAGCCTTTGTTCACGGTGCAATGTGCGTATCTTATTCAGGCAGGTGTCTTTTATCAAGTTTCATGACCGGCAGGGATTCTAACAGGGGGGAGTGCTCCCACCCATGCAGATGGCGATATCATCTTGTAGAATCCACCCGACCAAATGAGTATTACCCCATTGAAGAGGATGGACATGGGACCCATATCCTGAACTCTAAGGATTTGTGTATGATAGACCATATACCCGATTTAATCAATGCCGGTATTTCAAGCCTGAAAATTGAGGGAAGAATGAAGAGTGCGTATTATGTTGCCACAGTTGTCAGAGCGTATCGATTGGCGATAGATGCATATTATAAGAACCTTGAAAACTGGCGTTTCAACCCGTATTGGCTGGAGGAAATTGAGAAAACAAGCCATAGAAAGTTCACAACTGGTTTTTACTATGGAAATCAACATGAAGGGGCCCAAGCATATGATACCAGCAAATATATTAGAGAGTACAGTTTTATTGGTATAGTCATTGGAGAAAATTTTGAACCCGGTTGCTGGAAGATTGAGCAAAGAAATAAATTCTGTGTGGATGAACAGATTGAAATTATTGAACCCAATTCAGATTCAACCATTTATACCCGTGTTTTGAAGATAGTGGAAAGTACCACAGGAGAGTTAAGGGAAAATGCCCCGCATCCGCAGGAAAAGATCATTGTCAAGTTTGAGGGACTGGACGATATTCAGCTGAAAAAAGGTTCATTGCTGAGAAAGCAATTGAACGGATGAGTATCATAATCCTTGTTGTGCCCCTTTTTTTGCAAGAATATCAGCCATTTCATTAAACAACGATCCGGAATGTGCTTTGACTTTATACCAATGAACCATTACTGTGTTTTTTTTCATGAATTCCTTATAAGCTTTCGTAATGGCGTTATTTGCTTTCCATGTATCTTCAGCCCATTCTCTTATACCGGTATAGTCATAAAATATGGCAATACTTTTTATATCATTTTCCATACAATATTTCAAAACTTCTTGAACGGCTCTCAGTTCACCTGTTACCTGTCTTAACCCATCACTGGAATCAATATGCCCACTAAATTTCTTTATTGGTATTCCGTATCTGAGAATGACTGCCCCATATCCTGTGTTTGAGTTGATATAACTGCCGTCCACAAATGCATGATATTCCAATTCACTAATCTTTTCCGGGTTATTTGGCGGTTTTGAATCATTAAAGATAACTCGTAACATACTTTCAGTCTTTTCATCTGTACTCTTTTCAAATATGACTGAAAACACCTTCTTTTTAGGGCTGTAATATAAATTGAAACGCGAATAAACAATATCGTCATTGTCCAGGAGTTCGAGTTTTACCATATAATCCCGAAAAAAAACGGGTCTTAAGGCATATCCGGCTTTTTTTAACTTCCCTTGATTTTCAAAGTTTATTTTCTCTTCAAGCACTTGTTGCTGCTTGTACAAACAGATCACCCCGTTTTTGTTCTTATTTTCCGTTATCATGCTGTGATTTATAATAACATTTTACCATAATCTTCAGAACTTTTCATCTAAGTAACAAAAAAAAGGCGCAATCACACGCCTTTTTTTGTTTTATTTTTTTAGTACCAGTGTTTATTCTGTCGCAGTTGCTCTTTTAATTGCTTTTTTCTTTGAGCGATCTGTATAATGTGTATGCAACAATTCGTGTGACTTATGGCTCAATGGTTTTTCAAGGAACTCAGCATAAAGCTTGTTGATTGATGGATTTTCATGGGATTTTCTCAGTGTTAATGCTTCATCGATGGAGTAAACACCTTTTGCCCTTTTCTCAAGAATTTCTTTGTCAAGACTGTACGGTTCTCCACCCCCACCGATACAACCACCTGGACAAGCCATAATTTCAACAAAGTGATAGAACTTTTCACCACTTTCGATTTGTCTTAATAATTCCCGGACATTTTTACCGCCGTGAGCAATCGCAATCTTAAAATCAATGCCGTTAAAATCAACACTAGCCTCTTTAATACCATCCAGTCCCCTGGCAGGCATGAAATTAACATCCGGAAGCGGATTGCCGGTACCCAATTCGTAAGCGGTTCTCAAAGCAGCTTCCATAACACCGCCCGTGTTTCCGAAGATAACGGCCGCACCGGTTGATTCTCCAAGAGGATCATCGTATTGTCTCTCCTCTAATGATGCAAACGGAATCTTCTTTAATCTGATGAGTTTACCCAGTTCTCTTGTGGTTAGTACAAGGTCCACATAAGGGTCGCCGTTTTCCATGGCATGCTGTGGTCTTAAGGCTTCATCCTTCTTGGCAGTACAGGGCATAATGGAAACACTGTATATATCTTCGGGTTTCACACCGATATTGTCTGCAAAATAGGTCTTAATGACAGGTCCAAGCATCTGTTGTGGCGATTTTGCAGAAGAGACGTTTTCTTTATACTGAGGATAAAGCTTTTCCATCATATTGATCCATGCGGGACAGCAGGATGTAAACATTGGAAATGGCCCACCTTCTTTAACCCTTTCCAGCAATTCGGAGCCTTCTTCCATAATTGTCAAATCAGCGGAGAAGTTTGTATCGAAGACATAATCAAAACCCAGTTCTTTTAAAGCGGCAACCATGTGTCCGGTTGAAACACTTCCGGGTTCCATTCCAAATTCTTCACTGATAGCAACTCGAGTTGCAGGTGCCGTCTGGACAATCAATACCTTATCATGTTTTTCAAGTGCTCTTTTAGCGTCCCTGACTGCTGAGTTTTCTGTGATAGCTCCTACCGGACAAAAGGCAGAACACTGTCCGCAATTGATACAGTCAGTTTGATCCAATGGTATGTTAAATGCCGTAAGAGGAAGTGTTTCAAAACCTCTGTCTGCCATACCATATATATTCATCCCTTGTAAGTCCGCACATGCCCTTACACATCTGGTACAGGCTATACATTTGTCCAGATCTCTTACAATCGAAGGAGAACTTTCATCAAAGATGATCGTTTTATCTTCAGCGTTCGGGAATATCGGTTCCACATCGTAACTGTAGATGAGATCCTGGAATTCACATTTCCCATTAGATTCACAAGTCATACAATCGTTAGGATGTCTGGAAAGAATCAATGCCAGGTTTAACTTTCTGGCATTATAAACACGATCGGAATTCGTTTTTATTTCCATCCCGTCTCTAACCATCGTTACACATGCCGGCTGAAGATTTCTAGCTCCTTCAACTTCCACCACGCAGACACGACAACCTCCGGTTGCTTCAAGTCTTGGATGATAACAAAGTGTTGGAATATCTAAACCTATTTCTTTACAAGCCTCAAGTACTGTAATGTTTTCAGGTACCTCGTAGTTACGGCCGTTTACTGTAATCTGAACCGTAGCCAAATAAATCCCCTCCTCAAGTTAGTCTTATATATCATTATAAGCCGTTCGTTAGGCTCTTATTAGCACCGAACAATTATAAAGGATACTGTGATAAACTGTCAAGCGTTTCTTATGTAAAAAAAAGTTCTTTTTCTGTACAAATCTCCGCAACCTTTTTCGAATATTCAGAGCTTCTACCTGCACCCATCATTAAAAGTACAATCTCTTCGTTTTCTTGTAAGGTAATCCGTTGAACTATTTCTTCCGGAATTGAAACACAAACAAAAGAATTTCTTTCATCCTTTAAATTTTCTTTAAATTGTTCAAAGATTTCCGGTTCTTCTTTCTCGTATGCACTGAAAACCGGCATAACTATAAGTTCTTCTATTAGCGGTGAAGAGAGTGTTTGTGCAAACATTTTCATATCACGCTTAAGTCTGGTATAACGGTGTGCTTCGAATACAACGATCAGTTTTTTGTTTCTGTAACGATCTGATACAGCTCGAATTGAAAAATCTATCTCTTTTGGTGTGTGTGCGTAATCATCAACAATAAGAAGATTGTCATTATTCAATCGGATTGTCATTCTCCGATCAACATTTTCAAAATCATTTAAAAGTGAAATGGCCTTTCCCGGTTTTATTTGCAATTGTTCACTTGTCCTTACTGCACAAATGAGATTGATTTTCGTATAGGTATCTCTAATCTTATCATTCATCTCAGAATAAGCATCGTATTGATCAGGTGAAAAACAAACGCTGTTATCCGGTTTTTCTTCTATATCAAATGGAATCACGCTTTTTTGTGCGTTTTTGACAAACATCATAATAGAGTCTTTATAATGCTTGAGATCATCTTGATAATGTTCAAGATGGTCCCCTCTCAAATTTGTTAAAACTGCTATCTTGCTCCGGATATTTTTAAAATAGCCGTCACTTTCATCAATCTCTGCGACCAACGGTCCACTACCGGATCTGTAATTTCCAAATTCAAGGTCTTTATGTAACCCTCCCAGGATAACGGTTGGGTCCATACCTGATTTAATCATTATGTGGCTGATCATGGCTGTAGTTGATGTTTTACCGTCGGTACCCGTTATCCCGATGAGATCTTTGTTGGATTCCTTAATGAGCTGTTTCAGAAAATCCAATCTGGATAATACCGGAATGCTTCTTTTATGTGCTTCAAGCAATTCCGTATTATTGGCTGAAACGGCTGTTGTAAAAACACAAAGATCGGCATCTTTAACATTCTCGGCTCTGTGCCCGATTCTGACCTTTATGCCCCGTAGACATAGCGAGGCCACTCTGTCGTTATCTTGATCAGAACTTCCGCAAACTGAATAACCCAAATCATTTGCAAAAAGGGCAACAGCGCTCATTCCGATTCCACTTATTCCAATAAAATGAACTCTTTTCAAAAAGTACACCACCTAATTCCTACTTACACCATTTTAACATAAATCATTGTCACTTTTTCTGTGCTATAATTGGAAAAGGAGGGTAATGACTTGGGGGTTGTTAAATATTTTGTATTTTTTCTTTTATGTATATTGTTTGTTTTTTTTCCTTTCTTTCATAAGCCTGCTATCATCAATGAACCTTCAGGGATAAATGACTTTTTACAGGTTTCGCTACCTGTTTTCTCCAGGATTTTACGTGTTCAGGGGGGAGAGTTGTTAGATACAGGGAGAATAAGTACCTTTAAATTGAAAGACCCCTCTTTTAAGATGGATTATTT
Organism: uncultured Thermotogaceae bacterium; assembly: GCA_964604305.1. GTDB lineage: Bacteria > Thermotogota > Thermotogae > MWEM01 > MWEM01 > JASUTC01. The sequence goes on from CAZRYM010000001.1 coordinate 44,724, forward strand.
TATCCCCGGACCATTCCATAATAACGGTACAATTGAATTTTCGCTTACATTCGACTCTGAAGACTTGGATAATGACGGTTTTCCTGATGTGGCTGAATTATGGCGAGACGATTGTGAAAGATTTCGAGATTGGATGGTTTGGATAGCAAAAAAACAAAAAAGCACCCCATCACCCACATGGATTCATAGAGATTGTTCCGGTCTGGTCAGATTTTCCATTATTGAGGCGTTGAAGACTCACGATACAGCTTGGATAAATACCTTTGGTTCTTCTCCACCTAATTATGAAGATGTTCAAGCCTTTAATTATCCGGATATCCCTTTAATCCAATCAAGTATCTTTCTGACTTCCAAAGGATTTCAAGGTTTTTCAGATGCCAGACACTTGCTATTGTATAATTGCAATCTTGTGGGTAAGGATTTGGAATTGGCAAAAAAAGGTGACCTTTTGTTTTTTTATCATCCGCAAGACCCGGTTTTTCCTTATCATGTCATGATAGTTACAAACGATGGTTTTGTCTATCATACCGGTCCGGATGATGAATCAGACGGTTATGTAAGATTGTGGAAAACAAATGATTATATGGACGCTGCGCCTTTAATATGGCTTCCGGTAAAAGAAAATCCGAATTTTCTGGGAGTCTATCGATTGAAGTTTCTAAACGACTAATTTAGTCTGTAGGAGGGAACTATGAATAAAAAAATAGTACTTAACTTGATCGTGATGAGTTTCATATTGGTCTCTGTTTTTGGAAGTATTTATGTGGATGACCTGAATGTCTTGGGTCCAAATGATAGCTTTCAGTTCCAAATATATACTTATTCCAACGCTGAAAAGAGTCCGGTTATGATGTCTGTTTACAAGGTTGATGATGCCTTTTCTATATTTTTAAATGGATTGAATTCAAATGAAATTGAAGAAATCATAAGGAACAAAGAAGCCCTGATTCACTATAATATTCCGGTTAGTTCATCATGGCAGAGGGAGAACTTCCCTTTGACATTCTTTAAGGAGCTGGGAAGCTATGTTGTTAAATTTTCCCGAGATTCTAAACTTGTCTATTCTTTAATTGAAAGAACGGATATAGATGGTGTTGCAATTGATATGGGAGTTTTTGTCAACCTTGAGGTTTGGAATTCCAAACGAGGTGAAAAGATTTCCTTTGGTGACATTTATACAGGCTTTGAACAACAGTATTTGGGTTCATTAAGTGATCCGTTACTGGGAAAGATAGAAAAGAACACCTTAAAAAACGGGTTAATCATCATTAAAACACCCTCCGGAAATGCCATGGTACAGGTTGATAAAACAGATTATATCAAAGACAACTCTATAGAATTAGTTTTTCTCTCGGAAAAACCTTTGTACAGACCTGGAGAAAGCATTAATCTGAAAGGCTATTTTTATAATCGTAAAACCTCTACACTTCAAGATTCCGGAACCATAACAATGGTTTTAACTGATCCCATGGGAATTAAGTTGAAAGAAACCACTGGCGAATTGGATGAATGGGGTGGTTTTGAATTTAATTACGAAACCGTTGAAGATTCTATCCGCGGACATTATGACTTTACAGTACAATACAACGATTTTAGCTTTTACAGATATATTGAACTTTCGGACTATCAGAAACCGGAATTCACCGTTCAGGTTGATCAAATCAAACAGACTTATTCTGTGGGACAAACACCTGAATATTTTGTTCAGGCCGACTATTACTACGGCCAACCCCTTGATAACGGGCAGGTTCATGTCAAATTGGATTTGCTTCCCGACTATGACCAATTGTTTAGTTCTCAATCTATTGATATCCGGCATAAAAATTTGAAAAGTGGAAATGCCACAGGAACATTGGCCATTCGGGGAGATTCAGTGGAAGATTATTCGGTAGAATTTACAGTTGTGGATCAAAGCGGCAGAGAAGTCAGTGAAATGAAATTTTTCAAGTACATCCCTTCAGATGTTCAAATTAAGTCTGATAAGTGGCGTTATTGGAATCAATTTGGTTCTCATGTTACAGGTGTTTTTTCTTTGGAAGCCCTCAATGAAACTGCACCCATAGAAAACCGACCACTGAATTTTGAGATTTACAGAAAGGGAAACCTCATCATGGATGAGGTTTATCAAACAGATGTAAACGGACAGGTTGAGCTTTCTTTTGATCCGGTTATGCCGGGCTATTACACCTTAAAAATTATTGACTCGGACTATCCAAAAAACCAAATGGAAAAGACCTTCTTTGTTTATTCCTCTAATTATTCTTACACAACTTCTGAAAAACTTGAAATCATTTCAGATAAAGAAATATACAAACCATCTGAATTGATAAATCTCAAGTTGATTTCATCTTTACAAACCCTTGATCTCTTGGCAGTTTTCGATTTTGGAAACTCAGTAATTACCAAAAAGATTAAAATTGAAAAAAACATGGCGGATATATCTTTCGTAATTCCATCTGATATCACAAGGAATTCAATTAACATGAGATTTCTCAGTTTTTTTGCAGGAGAAAGAATCACGATGAATAAAGAAATACCGGTTACATTGGACAGGCATTTATTGAACATCTCCCTTGATACTCAAGACAAAGTCCAACCGGGAGATGAAGTAGAGTATTCACTTAAAATAACTGATTCACAAAACAACCCTGTCAATGGTGTTGTGACTTTAAATGTTATTGATCAGTCCCTATTGGATTTATACGGGGATGATGACTGGAAGACAGTTTTATCTTCCTTGGACAGCCCCCCGTTTAATTTTTATTTTGAATATTTCAACAATGTATACTACTTGAACAGAAACAACGCAGAAAATGAATTTCTATTCGATACACCGGACACTTTGGCTCAAACAAAGAAAGCAGCAACCGGAAAAAGTGTCAAGGTAAGAAGCGATTTTTCTGATTCAGCTCTCTGGTTGCCTGCTGTTGTCATTGATGGTGAATTAAAATCCAGTTTTATGTTGCCTGAAAGCCTCACTACCTGGAATATGCGTTCTGTAGGCTTCACAAATGACGGTAAAAGAGGGTACACCAGCACCAATTTTATTTCCACATTACCGGTCACGGTTAATGAGATTTTCCCCAAGTTCCTGATTTCCGGTGACGAGATTGAACTGGGAATGAACGTGGGAAACTATTCCGGAGAGGATCTTCAATTTGAACTTCTCTTCGAAGGTCCAGGAATTAAAGAAACTCGGGAACTTTCCTTAAAGGATCAGGAAAATACAATTCAATGGTTCAGGTATAAGGTGCCACATGTTGAGGAAAAGGAGAAGTTTGAATTCAAGTTAAGCGCAATTTCTGAGGGTGACTCAGATGCCATGGTCTACGAGATTCCCGTTCATCCGTACATTTTTACCAAAACGGCCGGCCAAGCTGGAATAATAACACGCGAGAGTGTAGATTATAACGGTGAAATGCCAGTGAAATCACAAGTAAGAATCAGCATCAGTGCCAATCTTGAAAAAGAATTGGCAAAAGCACTCGAATACCTGATTGATTATCCCTATGGCTGTACAGAACAAACTGTCAGCAGTTTTCTTCCTAGTTTGGCTTTTATGAAGTTGAATCCTGATCTAAAAAAAGAAGAACTATCCGAGTCATTTCTCAAAATACCGGATATCACCAAAACCTCTTTAAAAAGATTGTATTCCTTCCAAAACTATGAAGGGGGATGGGGCTGGTGGAAAGACGGTGAATCAAACCAATTCATGACGGCCTACGTTCTGTATACTTTTTACAAACTGGTGCAAATGGAGATTGAAGTCAATGAAACCTCTTTTGAGCGGGGAAAAATTGCTTTGAAGAGTTTGTTGGAATCATCCGATAAAAAATTACCCTTTAGTGAATTCGTACTGTCTTTGCTTGATCCTTCATACACCATCGTCTTAACCGATCAAACCTCTGTCTCATCAAAATTATTCCTCTCACTGATTATGACAGAAAGAAATCAGCAGGAAGTTGCCATTTCGCTTCTGGATGAATTGTTAAAAGAGGGAAATACTGTAGGCGGGATTTACAAGATTAATTTCGATCATACCAGTTATTTTATTAACGATTTGATGTTAAACGCATTGCTTTTTGAATTGATGGTAAAAACGGGTTATGAAGGTGAAGAAATAAACGCCTTGTTTAAATATCTTTACAGTAAGAAAACCGGACGTTTTTGGTCTTCAACCAAGGATACAGCTTTCATAGTAATGGCCTTGTCTAATTATGTCTTTGGAGATGATGATTACGATTATTCCCTTTTCTGTCACACTAGTGATGGCAAAATCGATACCATGGCAACGGGGGTGCTAAGTAAGGGTGAAACCAAAGAATTCACAGCTTTAATTGAATCTCCCGGGAACTTGAACCTTTCCTTGTCCGGTTCCACTGGATTATTATGGGAACTGGCGATAGAAGAGTTCTGGGACCCCCTTGATGACAAACTTAAGACAGCGTATGAAGACCAGAAGTACCTTCAACGCTCTTTTGAAGTCAAAAGAGAAGTAACCGTTATCGACTCCGAAGGTGAAATTTTTTACGATTCCCTTTTTATACCCATAGAGAGTCAAATCCGTTTAAGTACCGTGGTTGAATTAGGAGCAAAAATACCGAAGGAAATAACACCGGAACGAATAGAAAGTTTCAGTATTGAAAAAGCGACGAAAGATTCTTGGAGCTTTCTATACCTAAACAATAGCGAAACGGGAATCAAGATACCTGATGGGGTCAAGCTTATAGGTATGAATGCCACATCATTGACATTTGACAGAAATCCTTTCAGTTACAAGGAAGGTAAATGGCTCTTTTACTTTGAAAAGAACAAAAGTGAGCTGGCTGTCGGTGATGAAATTCGTTCAAACATAACCATAGACCTTCCCGTTGAGTATAATTGGGCAGCTCTTGAAGAAGCTTTACCCGCTTGTTTTGTCCAAAATGAAAATTACATAGATAACTATTATTTCGGTAAGTATTTTTCAACCCGCAGTTATCTTTGGACTTATTACACTGCAAATATTGAAAACAGGTATGATCGAACTTCCGTTTTTTTCGATTTCATAGAAGAAAATCTTTCTATTTACCAGAATCACTATAAAGTCATTTCTGTTGGAGAATTTGTTATTCCACCTTTGAAACTTTTTCAAATGTACGAAATTGATTCCGACTGTGTGGCTCCAGGATTAAAAATACGGGTAACCAATAGATGAAGAGTGGTGATGATTAGTGAAAAAAAGATTTGGATTTGCTATCGTTTTTTTCTTAAGCATTTCAATCTGTATGGCTTCTTTCAGTGATTTGGCATCGACACATTGGGCTTATGATTCGGTCATGTATCTAACTGAGTTGGGTATTATAAGCGGTATGCCAGATGGCACTTTCAAAGGTAATGAGCCCATGACGCGTTATCAATCAGCCGTGGCAATGAAACGAATCCTGGATTACACAAACAGTCAAAATGGGATGAACAATCAATTACCTTCAAATTTGCATCAAAGATTGACAGAACTGGAGTCACTGGTCAACAGGTCTTTAAACGCTGTACAAAGAGCGGGAGATGATTACAGAGAGATCATGGAAAGGCTGGAAATCAATTCAACCGTTCATCAAGATGCAACTTTAGACTATGATGAATTGGAAAGGGTTGTTGGTGAAATTCTGGAAGTTAAACTCGATTCGAAAAAGATTGAAGGGGATATTGCTTCAAATTCAAATGAAATCCAACAGTTAAAAAATGAAACGGGGCAGATTATTTCTGAATTGAATTTGTCTGTCCTGGAGAGAAATGAAACCATAAACAGGATAACGGACTTGGAATCTACCATTTCAACCTATCGCTGGATTTCAATCTCCTCTGCGATCATTGCCTTAGGTTCAATCATCATGGCCGGTTATGTCCTGTTAAAATAATCCAAGTTCTTTTTCTTAAGAAATGAGAATACGGTGTTTAGATATTAGTCAAATTGTGATAAAATAGACGTATGAACAGTTTTAAGAGTTTAATTGACAAATTAGCCGTGAGAAGCGGAGTATTTTCTGAGATTAAGGTTAGACTCATCCTTGAAGAATGGGATGAAATCATTGGAAGTCCATTATCAAACAAGACAAAACCCGTTGCCTTAAAGGGCGGGGTATTGTATATCTTATGTGAAGATCCATTATGGGCACAGGAACTGAGATTTTATACCTCAGATATTTTAAAAAAGCTGAAGTCAAGATTAAAGGACACACGTGATGTAAACACGATTAAGATAATTCGAAGGAGTGAAGAAGTTGCCGGGAAAATATACAGCAGATAATATTAAGGTTTTAAAGGGATTGGATCCGGTTAGAAAAAGACCGGGAATGTACATTGGTTCCACATCAAGTACTGGACTTCATCATCTGGTTTATGAAGTAGTTGATAACAGTATAGACGAAGTTCTTGGAGGATATTGTTCACAGATAGAGGTTACCATTTTAAGCGACGGATCGGTTGAAGTTGTAGATAACGGTAGAGGAATACCTTGTGACATGCACCAAACAGAGAAAAAAAGCGCCCTGGAGGTTGTTTTAACAACATTGCATGCAGGAGGGAAATTCAACAAAGACAGTTACAAAGTCAGTGGTGGATTACATGGGGTGGGGTTATCCATTGTAAATGCCCTTTCTGAATGGCTTTACGTTGAAATCCATCAGGCCGGGAAGATATACGTTCAAAAGTATGCCAGAGGAATCCCTCAAACAACTGTTGAAGTTGTTGGTAATACGGATAAAACGGGTACAAAGATCAGATTCTTTCCTGATTCTCAAATCTTTTCAACAACTGAATTCGATTTTGATATCTTAAACACCCGTTTCATGGAGCAAGCTTTCTTAAATCCACAGGTAACCATCAAACTTATCGACAAACGCGAAGAAGAAGAGGAAGAGGTTGTCCATCATTACAGCGGGGGGCTTTCAGAGTTTGTCAGTTATCTGTTGAAAAATTCCAAGACTTTAACACCTGATCCCATCTACATATCCGGATCATATAACGATACTGAAGTTGAATTGGCGATTCAGTATACCAAGGGCAGTGAAGAGAAAATTCGTTCTTATGTCAACAACATCAATACAGTTGATGGTGGAACGCATCTTACCGGTTTTAGGATTGCACTCACAAAAAGTATAAATGACTATATAAAAAAATACGATCTTTTGGCAAGTGGCAAAAAAAAGAAAAATGAGGAGTTACAGATCATTGGTAAAGACACCCGTGAAGGTTTGGTTGGAGTTCTGAGCATCAAGGTCAGAGAACCACAGTTTGAGGGCCAGACCAAAGCCAAATTGGGAAATGAAGAAGCCCAGGAAGCGGTTAATCATGTTGTCAAAGACAAATTATCTGAATATTTTGATATTCATGCAGATATCACGAAAAAAATCCTGGACAGGGTCATACAAGCTGCAAAAGCAAGACTGGCTGCAAAAAGAGCAAGAGAAATGGTGAGAAGAAAAAGTGCCCTTGAATCTTCAACATTACCGGGCAAACTGGCGGATTGTTCCACAAAAAAGAGGGAAAAATCGGAATTGTTCATAGTAGAAGGAGACTCAGCCGGGGGCTCTGCAAAACAAGCAAGAGACCGGGAATTTCAGGCTATACTGCCGCTGAGGGGAAAAATCTTGAATGTTGAAAAATCATCACTTGATAAACTACTTAAAAGTGATACAATTTCAGATATTATAACCGCCTTGGGAACGGGTATTGATGATGATTTCGATATTACAAAAAGCAGGTATGGAAAGGTATTTATTATGACGGATGCCGATGTTGACGGAGCACATATAAGAACACTCATACTCACTTTGTTTTTTAGACATTTCAGAGAAATGATCAATGATGGAATGGTTTATATCGCCATTCCACCACTATTTAAGCTGTCTGTAGGTAAGGAATCCTATTACGTGTATACTGAAAAGGAACAGGTTCGAATGTTGAAAGAGTTGAGAGGTGAAACTAACCGAAAAGTGTCGATTCAGCGCTATAAGGGTTTGGGGGAAATGAACCCTGAGCAATTGTGGAATACAACCATGGACCCGGATACCAGAAGAATGGCTAAAGTGACGATGGAAGACGCAGAACTTGCTGATTCGATATTAACGACGTTAATGGGTAACGACGTGGAAGACAGAAGACGATTTATCACACATCATGCCCTCCAGGTAACCAATCTGGATATTTGATGGTTGAGAAGGGAGAAAAAAGGATTCAACTCATTCTTTTTTTAATCCTTGTTATGGGGTTGGCATTTCTCAGCAAGGCTTTTTTTCTTCAGTTTTCCGATTTGTTTTTAGATCAAACGGTTGTAAGACCATTGCCCCAAACGAGTAATGATGAGAATAAAGTTATTATTTCAAATGTCTTTTTAGATTACTGGAACCCTGTCTTTTCTTTCATCAGCTCATATCATCCAAGGGGTTTTCTAATTGAAGGGTATGAGAACGAAGGTGATTATTACAACGTTTTAATTAGTCGTCAAAAGGCCGCTTTTTATGTGGAGTTTGATGATATTGACAGGATGCTCTTTTCTGATCAGGGTAAAATAATCTGGACAATACCGGAAGGTTTTTTTCTCGAAAGCAAACATTATTCCCTTCCGGCCATATACAATGTTAGTGATATTATTGAGGCGGAGCAAATTATCCAGTTGATATCACAGCAATCGACTTTATTTAAAAATTATCTTTCATCGGTTGATGCCAAAGAAAGAATTTTTTATTTAAGAAATGGAAATGTATTACTGGTTAACAACTGGAATAATCTTGAAGTATTTGATGGAGAGGGGTTTATATACCAGATGGGGAAGGGTCAGATTTACGATTTATACAGCAATGGTAGGTATTTCCCGATAATAAAAAGAGGTGAATAAAATGTCCGATTCTTTTGAAGTTTTAACCTCTGTGGATATAGGTTCGCATTCACTTAAAGGTGTGGTAACAAAGATTGACGAGGGTATAGTAGAAATTCTTGCCTTCTCTGAGATTCGTTCAAGGGGATATGAAAATGGTGAATTAAAAGATATAGTTGCACTTAAAGAATCTCTCGGCGAGCTTATTGAGGATTTAAGCAGCCAGTTACCCAGAAGAATGGAATCCTATTTCATATTAACGTATTCCGAAAAAAGTGCTTTTCTCAATAAAGAGGTTAAGCGTTTGAGACTTTCAGAAGAAGAACCAGAACTTGTCAATGACGAACATGTGCTGGAACTGTATGAAAGCTTTTCCAATGCCACTGAAAACACGGAAGAGATCTCCCAGGGAGATGGTGAGGGGTTCGATTTTATCAACAATTCCAGAAGCATCTTACACGTCATCCCGCTAAGATATATACTTGATGATACAAAAAGCGTTTTAAACCCCATTGATATGGAAGCAAACGTTCTGGGGATGGAATCTTCCATTATATCCATTGACTATACTGAAAAGGAATCCATGTCAAATGCCTTTGCCAGTCTTGTTGGTGAAAAACCGGTGGTTTATTTAAGTACATTTGTCTCGTCAGAGGCTGTGTTAAACAGCAAGGAAAAAGAGCACGGTGTTGTCTGTGTAGACCTTGGGCACTCTTTCACAACGGTAACAGCGTATATCAACGGTTCGATTTTCTTTTTAAAGGCAATAGACCAGGGGATAAAGCAGGTTATTAAAGACATAGCCAAGGTCTTTCATTCATCATTTGATGAAGCGGAAAGAATGCTGATAAATTACGGCAGGGTAGCCCTGAAGGATAAAAGCACCGATACCATAAGTTATGTAATGCTTGATGGAAAGACTACCAAACAGATACCAAGATCACAATTATCCATTGTCATATACGCTAAAGTCCGGGAAATATTGAATTTTGTGAAGAAGGAATTGAGAACTGTTTTAAACAAAATGGCTGAGGAAGGCGAGACGGTTATCCCCGGTGGTATTGTTATAACGGGGGGGGGCTCCAGAATTGAAGGTATGTCCGAATTCATAAGAGATGTATTTAAACTTTCAGTTCGTGTGGGGGTTGTCAATACAGAAAACATGGCGGCAGACATACCTGAAGACATCAACGGAAATATCTTTTCAGCAGCATTGGGCAGTGTATATTGGTATAAATTGATTGGGGGGGGAGAGACTCAGGAAATTGAACCCTCTCAAACGAAAAAAAAGAAGAAAAAGGTTGTCAATAAAAAGGTCAAAGTCAAGGAAGGACCTGGCTTTATGGAGAAATTTGCGAAATTTTTAAAAAAATTAGTTTAGGGAGGGATCCTGATGGCTTTTGAGATAGATGACGGATCTGAAATACGAAAACCGCCAAAAAGAAATCCCACATTGAAGGTTTTTGGTGTAGGGGGAGCAGGAAATAACGCGGTTAACAGAATGATAGAAAGCGGCATTCATGGTGTTACCTTCGTTGTCGGGAACACTGATTTACAGGTTTTAGAAGACTCTAAAGCAGATGTAAAGATACAACTGGGGAAAACTTTAACACGCGGACTTGGAGCTGGTGGAAATCCTGAGGTTGGAGAAAAGGCAACTTATGAAAGTAAAGAGGATATTCAATCAGTATTGGAAGACACTGACATGTTGTTTATCACAGCAGGACTTGGCGGAGGCACCGGAACCGGTGCTGCCCCGGTAATCGCTAAACTGGCAAAAGAATTGGGGATACTCACTGTTGGTGTAGTGACAACCCCCTTTTATTTTGAAGGAAACAACAGATGGGAAAACGCTAAAGCGGGTTTGAGAAATTTACGCGAATGTGTTGACACGCTGATCAAAATCTCAAACAACAAATTACTGGAGGAATTCCCCGGTGATATAACAGTTATGGATGGCTTTTTAAAGGCTGATGAAGCACTCCATCAGGCCATAAAGGGTATTAGTGAAGTCATCACAAGACGAGGGCTTATCAACCAGGATTTCGCTGACATTGAATCTGTGATCAGAGAGGCCGGTGTGGCATTCCTTGGAATAGGTATTGGAAAAGGCGAAGACAGAGCGCAGGAATCTGCGATGAGGGCTATGGACAGTAAACTCCTGGAAAGACCTGTAGATAATGCCACTGCAGTTATTCTAAATATCTCATCAAACAAAAATATCACCATGAAGGAAATGAACCTGGCTGCTGCTGTTATACGTCAAAGATGTAGCGAAACTGTTGATATGAAATTTGGATTGATACTGGATGAGGATTTACCTGAAGACGAAGTCAGAGTCACGTTAATTGCAACGAGATTTGAGGATAATGATGATTTATTGAGCATGGATTCGGATATTCCTGCGGTATTTAGATTGGGGTTGAATGAATTTTTAAGAGGTGATTGATATTGCCGGATAAAGAACAGAGATTTCAGTATAAAAGATTGGGAGAAATCCTGACAGAAACAGGTTACGTCACAAAACAGAACATTCAAACCGCCATAGCCCTTCAAAAACAAGATAAAAAGCCTCTTGGGCAGATTCTTGTTGAAAAAGGATTTGTGACTTGGGAGGATATCGGTCAAGCACTGTCAAAACAATATGATATTCCTTATATGGAGAATGTGTCTGACCTTGAGTTCAGCTCTGAACTGCTGTCGATGATAGGAAAACAGAATTGTGAAAAATGGCGAATTATCCCCTATGAAAAAGAGGATAACAAGATAAAATTACTGACCGATGAAGTGTCAGATATCAACAATATCTTAAAAACCATCAAATTCATGACTAACTTAAACCCCGATTTTGTTATTGTTCCCAAACCGCAACTGGATATGCTCTTAAAGGAACATTTTGGCAGTAATATTCAGGTAGCCGAGGATTTGAAAAAGTCGTTGGAGGCAGAGAGCACTGATGATAATGTCTTTGATATGTCTGATCTCTCTGTAGAAAACGAAGAAAAATCAGCTGAAAATTCCGGTCCTATTATTAAACTTGTTAATCAGATTATTCTACAAGCTATCGAGCAGGATGTCAGTGATATTCATATCGAACCTTATTCAAAATTGGTAAGAGTCAGGTACAGAGTTGACGGAATGTTGAGAAAAATAGCTGAATATCCTGCGAAAATGCATCATTCAGTTATTTCAAGAATCAAGATCCTTTCAGATCTTGATATTGCTGAAAGGCGTCTCCCCCAAGACGGGAAATTTTATTTGAAAAACAAAGGGGAGCAATATGATTTTCGTGTATCAACCATGCCTACTGTTAATGGTGAAAAAATTGTTTTAAGGCTGTTGAAGGTCTCAAATTCCAATAAAAGATTAGTGGACTTGGGGTTTTCCGATTATAACTATTCCAGATTGGAATATCTGCTGAAATTCCCCTATGGCATTATACTGGTCACCGGACCTACCGGTAGCGGTAAATCCACCACTTTGGTTGGGATCATCAATCATCTCAAAAACGTTACACAAAACATCGTTACCGTTGAAGATCCTGTTGAATACAGTATATCGGGTGTCAATCAATGTCAAACTCATTCTGAAATAGGTCTTAACTTTGCCAGATTTCTCAGGTCAATATTAAGACAGGACCCCGACATCATCATGGTTGGTGAAATCAGGGACAAAGAAACGGCTCAATTGGCTATTGAGGCCTCCATGACAGGCCATCTGGTCTTAAGCACTTTGCATACAAATACCGCATCAGCGGCTGTAAGCAGATTGTTGAACCTGGGAATAGAGCCAGATCTACTTGGAGTTTCCCTTTTAGGGGTTATGGGGCAAAGATTAGTGAGAACGATTTGTCCTGAATGTAAAAAGAAGCAACCTCTTCAGAAGCCCGAGTTCAGGGAGATGGCAAAACTTTTACTGCCTAACGAAGAGGAATATTATGAATATTCGGGTTCAGGTTGTCAAGCATGCAGAAAAACGGGTTATAAAGGCAGAACGGGTATACACGAGGTTCTGATCGTCGACAAAAAGATTCGACAGCTTATGAATGAAAAGGCTCCTGAAAGACAAATAGAGGCTATCGCCAGAAAATCCGGGATGAGAACCATGTACGAGGATGGCATCATCAAATCCATCAGCGGTGAAACAACCATCGACGAGATAAAAAGGGTTGCTATTAATGCCTGATGAGGAAAAAAATGATGAATTTAAGTCAAGAGAGATAAAATATCATTCCAAGTCCCCGGAAAAACTACTTGAAGAATTAAAGAAAAAAAATCAAGATAAAAATTCAAGATACTATAAAAAAAGAAGAACGGCATTAATTCTCATCGCAGTCAGTGGGATGCTAATTGCGGGTGTGGCGCTTTTTTTTGTTATCTATAATAATCAATCCATCAATCAACCGGATTATATTAGAACCGTCAATCCCTTTGTTTTTAAGATCGTTGCTGAATCTGAATACGAATATGGTCATGAGAATGATATTAAGGTGAGGGTTTCTAATATAGAAAACAGAAAAGATTCCTTTTCCTTCCGGGATTTCAGGTTTTACATCCAATCTGAGACAGGGGAGAAAATATTTTCTTTTAATTTTCCGGTGGAAACAAGTATAACGATGGAAGAATATGATTCCAGGGATGTTTATGATTTTAAAAGGGAAAATCCGGATTTTTCCGTTAAACCCGGTACTTATACAATCTATTCCGATTTTGTGGTTAACGAAATTAATGTTGAATTAGAAAAGGAGTTTGTGGTTTTCGCGAACATTCAAACAGAAATCAACCTTTATAACGATTATGTGATACCTGCTCAGGAGATCCCCGTTTATCTTACAATAGTGAATAATTCCCCTGAAGACACAGATTACCTGTTAGGATCGTATCGAGTGTTTCTTGAGCCTGCAGATTCCTCTATTCAGGAACAGCAAACTTATAATGGTATTGTTGAAAATGAAAATGCCATGGGAGAATATCGGGTACTCAAGGGAGAAAAATTAGATATTCTTTTAGGACAAATGAAATTCCCCTCAACGCAAGGTGATTATATACTGAAGGCCACTTACTTTCTAAATGATGATTTAAACGAATATCAAAAAGAAATAATGATCAACAACATCAGTCGAACAGATGGTGTTCGCGATCTAAGAATATTACCGTACAGCATGAAAGTTATCGGTATCGACCAAAAATACACAGCTGAAATACTGATTGTTAACGATGATGATCAGGATGTATTTGAAAGAGTGAAGGGTTTTATCTTTGAAATTATCAGGGATAATGCAACGTTGTACAGGTATACAAAATACGATGAAAATGACATTAATATTTTCATACCCGCTTACTCCAAGAAAGTCATTTTCGATTCAACACAGTGGAGGGATATCACCTTTCAGGAACCGGGAACATGCGATCTAAAAGTAAGGATCATTCTTGAAAACGGTGTGTTGGAGTATTCGGAGGAAATTTTAGTTGATAAATAGATCGGGGGAATCAGTTATGAATGAATACAAGACAAGGGTTTCGAGAGATCCTGTATATGGGGAGATTACACTTTCGCCTTTGGAGATTTTATGTATAGATGCTCGTCCGATGCAACGGTTAAGGGAAGTATCCCAATTGGGTGGAGCGGAAAGGGTTTATCCGGGTGCAACTCATACTCGCTTTTTACATTCCTTAGGTGTTATGCACCTTTCAGGAATGTACGCTGAGCATTTATCTATGTCAAACAAACAAACCAGGTTGTTAAGATTGGCTGGTTTGATGCATGACATCGGTCATGGTCCATACAGTCATCAATTTGATGATGTGGCTTACAAAAAGGCAGGCTTGAAACACGGTCATGACGATCAGAGAAAAAGATTGCTTGTTGAGTTAATGCCTAATGAGATGAAACTTGTTTATGATAATTCTATGAAGGAAGTCTGGAAAAAAAATGTCAAAGATGAGTTACAGGATATTCTTGAACAAAATATTCCTGAAGGAGAAGACCTTGAACCTCTTTTTCTTGATTTGATGGAGCTTGTTTCAAAGGTTTTTGAAGGAGAAAATGAAGGTTCTGCTGAATTTAATATCATCCAGGGGCCTCTGGGTGCAGATCGGATTGATTTTGTTCTCAGAGATTCATATTATTGTGGTACCCCTGAATATGGGACTGTAGATTTGCAGAGAATTATTCGAAGTTCCAGATTAATTGAAAAGACCGGTGTGAAGAGGTTGACTTACGATTCCAAGATCATTGACAGCATATACCGTGTGTTATTTGGCAGATTCATGATGTATAAGAATGTCTATTTCCACAAAACAGCAAGAGCTGCGGACTTAATGATTCAACGTGTGTTGGAGTTAGCTTATGATTTTCTCTTTATAGAAGATTACATTAACGATTGTAATAAATTCTGTGAATTAACAGAGGGATGGCTATACTACAGTATCTTGGAAAAATTCAACAACAGAAAGACTTTTGAAAAAGAAGAACGGTTAAAGATAGAAGAGGCCTTTGAAATCATATCCAATTACAAGGAAAGAAAACTTTGGAAAAGCATCATCGAATTGTCCTTTAGTATTACCGGTATGGATCCCACAAAGGTTGCCCTTAGTGTGGGAGAGGAAAGAATAGAAACTGTCAGACAAAGAATTGCTTTGATACTCCAAGACGAAACTGTTGACAAAAAGGATAAGGAAGAATTAAATCTGATCTATAATCATCCTGAAAGATACTTTAAAATCGATACCCCTTATAAGCTAACACTGGCCCATCCAAAAGAATTTCTTGTCAACGAGGTATATTTAAGAACGGGCCCAAGCGTGGAAAACCTGATGGATTTTGAAAGCTTTTTAAAATCAAATCCCTTTTATCAATCCGTATCCGGACAACTTGTTCAAATCGTCAGAGTCTACATGACCCGTGATAAGCGAGACCTGCTGGAAAAGTACGCTTTACTCCAATTCTCGGATGAGTTGGAACTGACAACCAGGTGGTGAATTTGTAATGCTCAGAAGGTTATGCCTTTTTTTCGTTGACTTCTTAATATTTCTATTTTCAGGTATCATATCTTTGTTTATTCGTTTTGGATGGGATTTTAAATCGATTCTTGAATTTTCTCCCGCGGTATTGATTGCTTCTGTTCTGGGAGTTATCGCCTTCTTTTTATTTGGCGTTTATAAAGTTGTATGGGCATACATGAGTAACAACGAAGTCGTTTTGATATTCAAAAGTGCAATTGTCGGGTATTTTCTGAATCTCATCGTTGATCTGGTCTTTCCCACTGTGATGCCTCGTTCTGTTGGTATCATGCAATTCCTGGGTGCTGCACTTGTTGTCCTGTTGAGTAGAATATGGTGGAGTTGGTATATTCATGAAAGTGAAAGAAAAGGAGATAAGATCTTAAATAAGAAAAGGATCGGGATTGTAGGTGCAGGTGAGGCTGGAATATTACTGCTTGAGGATTTAAAAAAAAGAAACTCTCAAAAAAGTGTGGTTGCCTTTATCGATGATTCAAAGAGAAAAATTGGAAGAAAGGTTCGGGGTGTTGAGGTCCTAGGCCCTATCGTTGATTTAAATAAGATTATCAGAGAAAAAAGACTTGAAGAAATCGTTGTTGCCATACCAAGTGCCGACTCATCCTTGATGAAAAGGATCACTGAAAAAATCGACTTAAAAAGAGTGGAAATGAAGGTTCTGCCATCCATTACCGAGATCATTGACAACAAGGTTGCAGCAGATCAAATACGTGAAGTTGCCATAGAAGACCTTTTAGGCAGAGAGCCTGTTCGCCTCGACTTGAGTGAAATCAAAGAGGCTAATAGGGAAAAAATTATCATGATAACCGGAGCCGGCGGAAGCATTGGCAGCGAGATAACTCGTCAGCTGATCGCCATGAAACCCAAAATGATCATTGCCTTTGGCAGGGGAGAAAACAGTATTTATCAGGCCTCGCATAAATTTCTCCCATTACTGAAAGAATACGATGTCCAATTTACAAGGATTATTGGAGATATAACCGATAAACAAAGACTTGAATCTCTATTCAGGGAATACTCGCCTGAGATTATTTATCATTGCGCAGCTCACAAACATGTTCCTCTGATGGAAGAAAATCCCTCTGAGGCTTTCAGGGTAAACTCCCTTGGTACCAAAGCGCTTGTAGATATGGCATTAGAGTATGGTGTTGAGAGATTTACATTAATCTCAACCGATAAGGCGGTAAACCCAACTTCCATCATGGGGTTATCGAAAAGACTTGCTGAAATGTATATCAGGTCAATAGCCAAGATCGAACAAAAAACAAAATTTTCAGTGGTGCGTTTCGGAAATGTTCTTGGCAGTAGGGGAAGTGTTATTCCAAGGTTTAAAGAACAAATTAAAAACGGCGGACCGGTCACGGTAACGGATAAAAACATGCGTCGTTTTTTTATGACCATACCCGAAGCATCTTCATTAGTATTACAGGCCTCAAGTTTTATGAACAATGGTGACCTTTTTATTTTGGATATGGGAGAACAAATCTACATTAAAGACCTGGTTGAAAACATGATTATACTGGCTGGATTGATTCCTGGACAGGATATCGAAATTGAATTTACCGGTATCAGACCGGGGGAAAAGCTATACGAAGAGTTGTTTCTGGATATGGAAAAGGCCTTATCAACTAAACATCCAAAGATATTTAGGGTCATTGAAGATGAGAAATACTCTGATGAAGAAATTACCAATTTGATGAAAAAGCTTTACAGCTTTTCCATAGAAAAGAACATGAAAGGTCTTAAGGAACTGATCGATCAATATATCCCCGATAATCAGATTGAATTTAAAGGAGGTAGTTCTGATGCTTACAAACCTGAAAGAGTATTTGAAACCGGGAAATCTTAAAGAAGCCTGGGAGATTTATCAAAAAGACCCCGATCACACACTTTTTTCCACAGGTGGTTTATCGACTTCTTTACGGGAAGATGATAGAACAAAAATAATCGTTGATTTAAACGACCTGTTATCAAATGAGATTAAAGTAAGTGAAGATAAATACCTAATAGGCGGCGGAATGACCATAAATGAAGGTCTGGCATCCTTGAAGTCCCATGCTTTGTCACAAGTCCTAAAACAAGTTGGAACCAATCAGATCAGGAATATGGCCACCATTTCAGGTTCGATTGCCCAAAAATATGGCTGGTCCGATATTATAACAGCTTTGGTGGCTTATAAAGCTCAAGTGCAAATATTTAACGAAGGAGGAAAATCATTTGTTCCGATAGATGAATATCTTCATTCAAAGGAGTCTGCCATTGTTCTTAGTGTCCTTATTGAAAAGAAATTCAACTTCGGCTCATTTCACTATATCTCAAGAACCGATTACGATGTCTCACAGTTTAATCTGTTCCTCTGTGCCCAAATTAATGACAATGGAAGACTATTGGAAACGGGGATTGCTTATGGTGCAAGACCGGGATATGCTAAAAGATTTAAAGAAGGTGAAGAAATTTTAGCTGATTTACCTTTAAAAGAAATTGAAGGGAAGTTAGTGGCATTAACAGAAAAAATCGAGCAAGTCATCGTATCCAACGGCTTTGGATTGTCTGCAGAATACCGCAAAGAATTATTTAAGGTTTTTTTGAAACGTTCTATCATCAAATTAATCAAAAACAACGGCAAATAGCATTCTTGCTCAGCAGATTCTGCAGAAGAAATTAATAATCACGCTGTAAAAGTGATGCCGGTAGCTAGTAAAGATCAAACATATACTTTTTTAGTAAACGTTGCGTCAAAGATATCATAGAAATTCCTATGATTGCAACAGATGCGGCTGTGAATGAAAAGCCTCCCAGAACCAGTCCAAGAGCCAGGGCCGAAGATGGGGGGTGTTCGGTGTTTGTGATAACCATAAGAAACATGGTCAGTCCAACAGAAAAAGCTCCAAAAAGAGGCATTAGAAAATCCGGATTAATATTAGGGAACAGCTGATGAATCAGAAAAACCATTAGTGCACAAAAACCCCCACTAATAACCCCAAAAGTATAGCCCCCTATTAAATATCTGGGTCCTGCAGTTCTATCATGAGGGTTTCCAAACGCTATAGTAGAGCTGGCACCGATAGAAGCGACAACAATCCCATCAGCCAATAAATCCAAAAAGAGAAGGACAACGGAAACCACCCCTACCGTCATCAAAGACTGCAAAATAAATTGCTTTTTATGCTTCCGAAAATCCTCATCAAGAAAATTAAAGATCTTCACTTATTCCTCCGTTTATCACTTTATTAAGAAAGTATAAAACTTAAAAGGTTCGTATGTCAGTTCGAATGTATCTTTTTCAACAAGTTCTACTTTTTTCTTTTTTTCTTCCAATACATTGGAAGTAAAGACCTCCTGGAGTTCCAAGCCCTTTAATTTGATATTTGTCTTACCACGTGAGCCGACTACTTCACATACCCTTAAAACAATGCTGCCTTCATCGTTTCTCTTCAAACACATTAATTGAAGATTATCCGATTGAATGTTTAATTGAAAATTCTCTAAGGTATTATTTTTCCCGTTGAAAACAATCAAAGGCCTGTTCAGGTTTCTTGCGCTCTTGATTGTTTCCAGAATGTCTGAAGTTCTGTGTGACATGATGGAATATGAGAACTTGTGTTTTCCTTCATCAGCAAAAACCGATGGATTTATTGGAGAGCGTAAGAGGGTCAAGGAAACCTGTCCATGATTAGTTGAATAACCGTATTTACCGTCATTGAGGATTCCCACACCAAAATCCCTTTCTGATAAATCCACCCAGCGATGCCCGGGAACTTCGAATCGTGCCTTTTCGTAGTCTGTATTTTTATGAGTGTTTCTGTTAATGTATCCGGCACCCAAATCAAAACTTGCCTTTCTACACAGCATTGTGGTGTCAAAATCGACCTTTAACATCATTCTTCTGTGATGCCAGTCTATCTCATTCTCAATTCGGATGGATTTGTTATGTTCTTCAAATATGTACCGCTGCAGTATCTTTGTCTTTTTGATAATATAGGTAACTTCAACAACCTTTCTTAATTCATTGGATTCGATCACATTTATGGCAGAAGCTGTGAGATTACGTTCATATTCTTCGTGGTTATAGGCACTGTCCCATGCATCCCAGAACATGGGTACATCTTCATATAGCCGAAGAATATTTCCTGAATCCTTGAACAAATATCTGTTTGCAGCTTTATCGAATATTTGTATGGATCCCGTTCTGGTTATATGTGATTTATAAAAGGAATTTTCAAAGTTCAGCGACCTGTCTTTTATCTCAGCAACGGGAATCACCTTTTTTTCTTTAAAGAATGTTAATGTGGCAAATGGCTGTATCTTTTTGCCGGAATGGTATAAAAAATGACCATCATGTGTCAAATGAGGTCTCAAGGTTTCATTGTCAGGCCCCTTTAAAAGCCAGGCTTCTTTCTCATCCATAATAAAGGTGGTAACTTGTTCGTATTCAGAGGGATTGAATACACTCAGATAATCTTTCTGTAAGAGAGCGTGCGCGTGGATTAATCTGTTTTGAAATGCTTTTGTAATTGAACACGTTTCGGAAAGTTCTCTTTCAGAGTCTTTGTAAACCTCAGGTATAGATGAACCGGGCAATATATCATGAAATTCGTTTCTCAACGTTATTTCCCATAAGGCGTCTATCTTCTTTTGTAAAGATTCTTTTGGATCTTCCAGGACAGTATTTAGATATTCAAGCAGAACAAGGCTGTCTTCAGCGGTTTTATGAAGCTTTTTAGTTCTTGCCTGGGTGGTATATGTACCTCTGTGGAACTCAAGATAGAGTTCATCATCCCAGACTTCCATCTGATTCTTATATTCATTGGTATTTCTAAAATGTTCACTTGCAGACATAATTTCCGGTTGAGGCAATCCCGGCATGTCTTTCAGGAGTTCATAATCTTCCATCATACTATCAGTTGGACCACCGCCACCATCACCATAACCAAAGGTGATAAAACTCAAAGGTATCTGAACCTTTTCCCGATAATTTTCCCAGTTTTCCATTAGTGTTTCTGGATTCAACCGTGCATTATAACCCTGGTCGTTTTTAAAGCTTCTGTAGATTACCTCAGAACCATCTATCCCCCTCCATATCATGGTATCATGGGGAAGGGGATTTTTCTCATTCCATGTTAACTTGGTGGTAAAAAAATAGTCCATTTCAGCACTTTTAAGAATTTGCGGTAAGATCCATGGAAATCCAAATACATCCGGCAACCAGGCTACTTTTGCGAAAGATCCAAATTCTTTTTTATAATATTTCTGTCCATAATACATCTGTCTGACAAGGGATTCAGGAGAAGGGATATTACAATCGTGTTCGACCCAAGCCCCGCCAACCGGTTCCCATTTTCCCGCTTTGTATAATTCTTTAATCTGTTTCATCATCTCAGGATAATTCTCTGAAATATCCTTATACATTTGAGCGGAAGATTGGGCAAAAATGAAATTGTCATATCTCTTGCACATACTTATGGCATTGGAAAAGGTGCGGGGAATCTTTCTTTTTGTCTCGGAAATTGGCCATAACCAAGCGTAATCGATGTGTGCATGTCCCACGGCTGATATCTTCCCAACAGTTGGAAAGGCTCCTTTTAATAACTTCAATCCTTTGTCAAGAATTTGTTCCGCATGTACCAGTCTTTTATATGCCTCGTTTTGTAACTCATTTGAAAAAGAATAATCAAGGGGTTCAGATAAGTATTTTTTTTGTATGTATTCTCTTATTGAAGGGTTATCCATGAGAGAGGTGCAATAGCCTTCGGTATCTCTTGGAATCATTGTGTTTTTTAACACCTTTTCCAACAATATAAAAAGACTTTCACTCAGATTCTTGTCTTTACTATAAAAAGCAGTTTCCAAACACAGTCGAAGTTTATTGGCAATTTTTTTTATCTTTTTATCAATGACTATCAAATGAGCATGATCGAGTTGTCTTTTTGTAGATTTTTCTCCGAAAAGAAGATGAGGAACGACTTGTATCGCAATAGTGTGATTTTTGTTATCTGAGAACAAGTTCAGGTTGATTTCTTTGTGATAGGGATTTAACTCGCCATAAGGTTTACCATCAATAAAAACAAGGCTTTCACCTCCGAACCAAATACTTAAAAGAATATCTTCATCAACATCTATTTCGGGAATCATCAGTGTAGTTTCAAACCACACAGGTTTTTCACCTGTGTTTTCCCAAATGTGATTTTTAGAGCAATGGTTCCAATCATCGGCAGGCGGGTATAATAAATCTCCCACTGCAAATTTCCAATTTTCAAGTACTGTTCTTTTTTTTATTGCCAATGCCTTTATTTCATCAATTCTCTGCTCGATTCGTGCTTTAAAAGCCTCTCTTTTTTCGTACATTCTCAACCTCCTGAAGCAATTCTCTACTTTTTGCAGTTGAAGACACAGGCGTTTTCCAATTCAAGTATAATTTCTACTTTTCTAAAACCGGCATGCTTCAATAATTCTGTCTGATGTTGTTTACTGAAAGGGATATCTATATGATAGTTGTACATATCCTTAATATCATACATCCTTTTTAATTCGTGGTACCGTTCCAGCCTATCTGTTTCTTCCAGGGTGCTAACAACATAGTCAGCTTCGAGATAAGCACCCTCTTCTTTAAGCGTTTTAAAAATATTCTTATATAGCAACCCTTTTTCAGCATGATTCAGATGATGCAATGTCATGGCAGACAGGCCATAATCGTAGGTATTATCGGGGAATTGGTAATCCAAGTATGAGCCTAAGATTAATGATAATTGATTCTTTTTATTTGAGTACTTTTTTCTTAACTGAGTTAACATTTCCTGGGAAAGATCTATGCCTGTAATTAATGCATTGGGTATTTTTTTAAAAATAGCCTTTAATTCCAGTCCTGTTCCACAACCAAGATCCAAAATTTGTAAGGGCCTCATTGTGCTGTTAATAGGATCTGAAATAACTGTATATAACTTCTCAAATCCCGCAACATTCATTCTCATATGCTCATCATAACCATTTACACGAGCTTTGAAGAATTCACCCATCTTTTCAGGTTTTGTCATTTGTACTCCCCCGATATAAAAGATGCGTTATTATATCATTTTTGAAAAAATCAAATAAAAAAAGGCGGGTCTCCCCGCCTTTTTTTATTTACTCCTATTGATTACATCATTCCGGGCATTCCGCCCATTCCGCCGCCCATTCCGCCGCCGGGCATACCACCATTGTCATTTTCTTCTTTCTTGTCAACTATAAGTACTTCTGTGGTAAGCAACATTGCGGTTATGGATGCTGCGTTTTGTAATGCGCTTCTTGTAACCTTTGTAGGATCAATGATACCTGCATCCACAAGGTTTCTGTATTGATTTTTCATTGCATCGTAACCAAATTCCACATCATCATTGCTGTTGATCTTTTCTATGATGATAGATCCGTCTACACCTGCGTTTAATGCGATTTGTCTGAGAGGTGCTTCCAAAGCCCTAGCCACAATTAAAGCGCCGATTTTTTCTTCCGGAATGGAAAGAGTTTCAGCAAGTGCTTCAACAGCTTTTTTCGCCCTTAACAACGTAACACCGCCACCAGGAACGATTCCCTCTTCAACAGCCGCTCTTGTTGCACTGAGTGCATCTTCTATTCTGTGTTTTTTCTCTTTCAGTTCTGTTTCTGTGGCTGCTCCAACCTTTATTACAGCAACACCACCTGAGAGTTTAGCCATTCTTTCCTGAAGAGTTTCTTTTTCGTAATCAGAGCTTGTATTCTCAATCTGTTTTTTGATCTGATTGATTCTTTCTTTAATCTCTTCAACTTTACCATGACCGTCCACGATAATGGTGTCATCTTTCTTGATTCTGATTACATTTGCTTGTCCCAGATCATCAAGTGTTGCATTTTCAAGAGTTAGTCCAATCTCTTCGCTGATAACCGTTCCACCGGTAAGGATGGCGATATCTTGAAGCATTGCCTTTCTTCTGTCACCGAATCCAGGTGCTTTAACGGCACAGGAATCAAGTGTTCCCTTCAGTTTGTTTAATACGAGTGTGGTAAGCCCTTCTCCTTCAATATCTTCAGCGATGATGAGCAAGGGTTTTCCCGATTGTGCAACTTTTTCAAGAAGAGGTACGATAGGCTTGATAGCGGTCACCTTTTTATCCGTGATAAGGATAAGGGGTTCCTTGAGAACAACTTCCATCTTTTCAGTATCTGTTACAAAATAAGGAGAAATGTATCCTCTGTCAAACTGCATTCCTTCTGCAAAATCGACAAATGTATCCATTGTTTTTGAATCTTCAACTGTTATGACTCCATCTTCTCCAACTTTATCCATTGCTTCTGCGATATAGGAGCCAACTTCATCATCGTTATTGGCACTAATGGTTGCAACATGTGCAATGTCGTCTTTGCTTTCGATTTTTTTGCTGGCACCTTTAATACTTTCTACAGCAGCATCTACTCCGGCTTTTATTCCTCTTTTCATGATCATCGGGTTGGTTCCGGCAGCAATATTCTTCATACCTTCTTTGGCAATAGAACTTGCAAGTACTGTAGCAGTTGTTGTTCCGTCTCCTGCAACATCGTTGGTTTTTGATGCTACTTCTTTTAAAAGTTGTGCTCCAAGGTTTTCGAATTTATCCTCGAGTTCTATTTCTTTCGCTATTGATACACCGTCATTTGTTACTGTAGGGCTACCCCAGCTCTTTTCCAATACAACATTCCTGCCTCTGGGCCCAAGTGTTACTCTTACGGCATCAGCAAGCTGATTCATGCCTGCTTGTAATTTTCTTCTTGCTTCTTCATTAAATTTCATTTCCTTTGCCATTAATATTCCCTCCTTTTATTCTCTTATCGACTCTTAACCTTCAATAAGGCCAAGTATATCGCCAGAATCGATTAAAATGTAATCTTCACCATCGATCTTAATTTCTGTTCCGGCATATTTGGAGAAGATCACTCTGTCGCCAACGTTCAAATCGAAATCTTCAAGTTTTCCTATGGCGATTACTTCTGCCCTTTGTGGCTTCTCTTTGCTTGTATCGGGAAGAACGAGTCCTCCTTCTGTTCTCTTTTCTTCAGTAATAGGCTTTATTAATACTCTGTCACCTAAAGGTTTAATTCTCATCGTGACACCTCCTTGAATTTTAGCACTCTCGTGCCTTAAGTGCTAAATGTATGATACTAAAATTTCAGGATATTATCAAATCCATCATTAGACGATATTAGGCATATTATGGATCTTAAATCATATTAGATTAGTTTTTCTCATCTTTACTTCAATTTTCTTCGTCTATATCGAATATACTACCCATATCGTTAGTTTCATATTTGATAAGCATGTCTTTATGC
>CAZRYM010000001.1:70008-79081 GCA_964604305.1 uncultured Thermotogaceae bacterium
CAGCTAATCTGATTGAAGTAGACAGTCCCTCTTTATAAAACTGATTTACCACTAAATGCCAATCTTTTGAAAGTTTAGTTCCAAAAAAGTCCAACAGTTTTGGTTTTGTTATAATAACTTTGTTTATGATTATTGAGTCATCATGACTCAAATCGTTTAATAAATCCAAAATGTGTTCTGAAAGCATCTTTTCGCCATATATAGAAAGTAATTTTTCACCTTTAAACCTACTTGATTCTCCAGCAGCCAAAACACAGACCGTATAATTCACTTTAACCACCGACTTATATTTATGTAATATTTTTAACTATTATTGCGTCAATTCGTATGATAACACAAAACCAACATTAGGAGTTGATTAAATTGCCAAAGGCAAAATTTTCAGTACATGCAGAAAGAGAAAATCCGACGAAAGCCAAAATCACAGCTGGCAAATTTACGATGATTGTAGATGAACCAGAAAAACTGGGTGGAACCAATGATGGAGCAAACCCAGTCGAATACGTACTTGCAGCCCTTGCAGGTTGTTTGAATGTAGTCTGCAATATGGTAGCGAAGGAAATGGACTTTGAGATTAAATCCCTTTCGTTTGACATTGAAGGAGAATTGGATCCAACAGTGTTCATGGGAAAAACAAAAGGTGTAAGAGCCGGTTATCAGGAAATCACAGTAAACACGCATGTTGAATCAGATGCCGACGAACAGACCCTTAGCAAGTGGTTGGAAGTAGTAGAAAGCAGATGCCCGGTAAGCGATAACCTGGCCCACGTAACGCCTGTAAAAATAAGAATCAATTAGAAACCTTTTTTAAATAATCTTAAAGCCCTCACATTTGTGAGGGCTTTTTGTGTTATCATTGGATGTTTTTGAAAAAGGAGGTCAAGATGCTGAACCTTCCCTTGCAGGGGCATTATTGTTCCATGTATCAGTCAGGAGAATTGAAAGATATCTATAGGCAGCTAAAAGAAAATTTCACAAGATGCAGACTATGCCCAAGAAATTGCGAAGTCGATCGTAGAGATGGGACGGGTGTTTGCCATCAAACTGATAAACCAAGACTAACAAACGCTGTTGTTCACACAGGCGAGGAACCTCCTTTAACAAAAGGAAGTGGGGCGGGAGCGGTGTTTTTTTCAGGTTGCTCCATGAAATGTTGTTATTGTCAAAATTTTGCCTTTAGCCAAAAGAATAATGGTAAGACTTACTCTTCAGAAGAACTTGGCGAAGTTTTTTTGGATTTGCAGAAAAAGGGTTGTAGCAATCTGGATCTTGTCACCCCTTCTCCTCATTTGGTGAGCATTGTCGAAGCACTTCTGTATGCAGTTCCAAAAGGGTTGACGATCCCCATCTGTTACAATACCAGCAGTTATGAAAATGTCCCCATTCTAAAATTATTGGAAGGGATTGTTGATGTTTACCTGGCTGATATACGATATACGGATGATGGAATTGGTTTAAAATATTCCGGAGTAACCGATTATTGGACTCAAGCACAAAGGGCCATCAGAGAAATGTATAGACAGAAGGGACCTAAAGGCTTGATCATAAGGCACCTGGTACTTCCCAACAATCTTTCCGGTACTGATCCGGCTATGGCTTTCATATCTGAAGAGCTTTCCCCTTCTGTGAATGTATCGCTTATGTCTCAATATTTCCCAGTATATCGTGCTTATGAGTTTGATGAGATTAACCGTAAGGTCTCTCGAGATGAGTATTCCAAAGCTCTTGAAGCCATGGAACAACACGGTATCTTTAATGGTTGGACTCAAGAGTTTGTTTAAATTGAGAATAAGCAAAATGATGTTATAATAAATCCGAATTTTGTTTTTTTAGGAGTTGAAATATGCCGGAATTTTTAATCGTTGATGATGAAACCCAAATACGCAACATGATCAAAAAGGCTTTAGATGAAGTGGAGTATCAATCAGATTCGGTAGCAAACGGTGAAGAGGCCCTTAAAGCGTTATTCGAAAAACATTATGATGGGGTGTTTACTGATTTAAAAATGCCGGGAATGGATGGTTTCAAGCTTCTTGATGCCATGAATGAAGAATCCATGAATATCCCGACGGTTGTTGTGTCGGCTTATACCGAAGCGGATAAGATTATTAGCTGTTTTCAGAAAGGGATCATGGATTTTATCACCAAACCTTTTACTCCGGAAGAGATTAAGAATACCGCAAAAGAAATGCTGAAGCTGAGAATCGATATTAAAGAAACTGCTCAATACGTAAAGGGCCTGATTCAGCAAAACGCATTTAGCGGGGCAGAGAAATACCTTTCATCTCTTTTTGCTTCCTACCCATCTTCACCAATACCCCATTATCTTATGGCTTTAAAACACTTGAAAGAAGGTAACAAATCCAAAGCGTTGAGACATTTACGGGCCTCAATAGCTCTGGATGATGGATACGAACCGGCAAAAAAACAACTTGAGGATGTTATTTCTGCTATTGAAAACGAAGAAAAGATAATGAAACAAAAGGAAACTCAAAATGGCGAAAAAGAAGAATAATCTCTATATCATTGTTGTCGGATGCGGCAGGCTCGGGTCCAAGATAGCCGGAAATCTTTCCAATTTAGGACATAGCGTAGTGGTTGTTGACAAACACGAAACCAGTTTTGAGCATTTAACCCAGGAATTTACCGGATTCAGCATCGTGGGAAACGCCACAGAAATCGAATCATTAAAGAAGGCAAAGATTGACAAGGCAGATATGGTTCTTGCCTTTACCAACAACGACAACATTAACTATATGGTTTCTCAGGTGGCGAAAGAGGTTTATAATATTCCCAACGTGGTAGCGAGGATTTATAATCCCGATAACGTCCCCCTTTTCAAACAGATCAATGTAAAGGTGATTATCCCAATGTTACTGGCGGAAAGTGTTTTCCAAAAAACTTTTGAAGATATTATTGGAGAATAGTGATGAAAATAATATTAGCCGGTGGTAGAAGAATTACCTATAATCTTGCGAAATTACTCATTTCAAAAGGCTCCAATGTCGTGGTCATTAATAAAGACAAACAGTTTTGCGACGAAATGGCAAGAGACATCAAAGCGCTTATCATTCATGGAGATGCCAGCAGGATTGAGATTTTGCAAAGGGCTGAAATTTTTGAAAATGATATCATTCTCGCCTTAACACCTCAAGATGAAGATAATCTGATTATCTCTCAGCTGTGTAAAAGGGTCTTAAAAGTCTTGAGTGTTTATACATTGGTTAACGATCCGGAAAACGTAGAAGTTTTCAACCGATTGGGAATCGAGAATGTGATTAGTATGACAGAGATGCTCTCCAGTTTAATTGAACAACGTGTTTCCTCAAAATTAACAAATATTATGTCTTTTGAAAAGGGCAAGGGACTTGTTCTCCAGCTCACCATTGAAGAAGAATTTCCTGCAAACGGGATCATGTTAAAAGACCTTGGTTTGCCTAAGGGTTCTATTATCGGAGCCATCACCCGAGACGAGGAGCTGATTGTTCCTCATGGTGAAACGGTATTAAAACCGGGCGACAGATTGGCAATCATGTGCAAGCCATCAGTACAGACACAGACGGTTAAGATTCTCGCCGGGAAAGATTAGTATGGCTTACAGGAGTTATCTAAGAATTCAGTATCGCACGATCTTAGGCAGTCTGGGATGGATGTTCATGAGTTTTGCTTTGATTCTGCTTCTCCCTCTGATCTTTTGTATCTTCTACCCACACGAGTTCGAGAATGCCATCTACTTTGTTGAAGCTGCGGCTTTGTCCTTTTTGTTAGGATACATACTATGGTTTTTTTTCGGTAAAAAGCTTCAAAACAGCAAACTCACAATACATGAAGGAGCAATTATCATCTTTTTTGTTTGGATGGGAGCTGTCTTTTTTTCTTCACTTCCATTTGTGTTTTCAAACATGTTGAGCTTGTCTCATGCTATTTTTGAAAGCACCAGCGGATGGACTACTACCGGTTTGACTCTTGTTCACGAAGAGAGGATCTCAAAACTATTTCTGGTTTGGAGAAGTTTAATGCAATATTTCGGAGGTGCCGGTTTTGCCATCATCATGCTTTCTTCTATTGGTGGAGGTGTCAGCTCCGGTGTTTATGCTGCAGAGGGGCGCATGGATAATCTTCAGCCCCATATAAAAAAATCCGCAAAGATCATATTGGTCATCTATTTTTCATATGCAGTAGCAGGAGTTGTGGCATACCATTTGGCCGGGATGTCTTTGTTTGATGCCTTCAACCATGCCCTGACAGCTTTGGCAACCGGAGGATTTTCAACCAGCCATTCCAGTATTGGTGGATTCAACAGCGTTCCCATTGAAATCATTACAATCGTTTTGATGACACTTGGCACAACCGGGTTTGGAATTCATTACCTTCTCTGGTCAGGTGATTTCAAGCAATTGAGAAAAAACGTGGAACCCTGGACATATATCTTTATTCTACTTATCTTTATCCCCTTGATCATAGGGGGAATTTTCGGCAGTATATACGGCAATCTCAGTCAATCCATTCGACACGGGGTGTTTCAGGCGGTTTCAGCTTTGACAGGCACGGGATTTGCCACCACCGATTTAACCGTCTGGACTCATTTTCCCTTATTTTTGCTCACATTGTTAATGATATTCGGTGGGATGATGGATTCAACTTCCGGAGGTTTAAAGTTATTCAGAATCTTCGTAGTCTTTAAGGCCATATGGATGGAGATACAGAAATTCTTTTTACCCAAAGGAACTGTCAGATATGCTTCCGCCTGCAAGGGCAATATTGACTATAAGATAGATAGCACGCTGTTGAAAAGCATTTTGATTTTTTCCACACTGTATCTGTTCAATTACATCATCGGTGTAGGAGTTTTGGTAGCCCATGGCAATAATCTCATGGAATCTTCTTTTGAATACGCTTCTGCTCTGTCAACGGTTGGTTTGTCTTTGGGGATCACCAACACATCAGCACCTGACGCAATTATCTGGGTGGAAACAATCGGCATGTTTTTGGGCAGATTAGAGTTTATTGTAATCCTCTATGCAATTGCAAAACTTGCAAGAGACTTAAAACAGTATTTACAATCAAGCGGTTAACTTTCCTTCTAATCTCCATTATAAAATGATATAATAACATATAGACAAACAAATAAGCGGGAGGAAATCTTATGGTTAGTGCAGCTGGACAAACCGCTGCCATTCCTTTGAAGAGAACCAGTTATGATAAACGTTTACAGGATAATATCCTGACACTTATGCTGAGAAAAATAAATGAAACTGTAGATTCTTCTTCCCTTTTGTTGAAATATCAACAGTTTAGAGAATTAATAGCAGAAAACAAAACAGGTGAAATCAATCATTTTATCGATCGATTCAATAAAGAAATATCCGGATTTAAATCCACTAAAAAAAGCAGCCCACAAACGAACAAGTCTAGTGGGAATAGAAATAAAAACACTTTTATTAACAGTACCCATTTCAAAAGGTTGTTTCCCCAAGCTGATGTTCTATTTGAATTCAGTGAGTATGGTGTTGCAGCAAGAGAAACATTAAGGGAAAACATAACAGGTGGGAAAAAAATGGAGATGGAATTCTTACCCACTTCCACTTTTTTTAAAAAACAGTCTTATTTCAAAGGAATTCTTGTGGAACGATATTCTGACGTTTCATTTGATGGTTTCAAGGGATTGCAATTGGATTTTTATTATTAATAATCTCTTTTCGATATTTTTGATTAAATGAAGGATGATACATTTGCGAAAGATATTGAAAGTCACAGAAGAAAACTATTTCAATAGAATGGATAAGTTCTTACGGAAGGCATTTGAGGAACTAAAGATGGCTTCACTGTATAAAATTATCCGAAAAGGCGATGTAAAGGTGAATGGTAGTCGAACCAAGGACCCGTCAACCCCCCTTCAAATCGGAGACCAAATTTCTATCTGGCTGCCTTCAAATGATGCAAAAAAGGAACATATAAAACGTTCTAAAGTCGGAAAAAGAGAATTAAAGCCCGTTGCGATGGACTTGGAGATCATCATAGAGGATCATGATTTACTGGCAATCAACAAAGATTCCGGTATCTCAGTCCATCCAGGAACCGGTGAGGAAAACAGGGCCACCTTAATTGAGGGACTGATGTTTTACGGACAACAAATGGGTTTTGAACCTTATCTGGTTCACAGACTGGACAGGGATACATCAGGTGTGTTGGTTGTTTCCAAGAAAAGGCAGCTGGCACGTAGATTATCAAAACTTATTGCAGACAAAAATGTCCACAAGGAATACACCTGTCTTTTTTCAGGAAGGGTAGAGACTGAGTTTACATGTGACAGTTCTATAGATGAAAAAACAGCTTTTTCCAGAATATATCCCGCTTCTTTATACACTATTGGAGATAATAACCCCGAGTGGTTTACACTGGCAAGAGTTGTGATAGAATCCGGCAGGAAACACCAGATTAGAAGACATCTGTCACAAGCAGGTTATCCGGTAGTTGGTGATGACCGTTATGGTAACAGAGAGATAAATCATAGACTGAGCCGGCTTGGGTTAAAAAGACAGTTTTTGCATTGTTCCAAGATGTCCTTTTTTGATCCGGTACAGGAAAGGGAATATTATCTTGAAGCTGAACTAAAAAGTGATTTGAAGGAATTTCTAAAAAAACTCAGGGAGGTTGATTAAGGGATGGATAAGCAAATTTTTCTTTCTAAGATAGAGTATTTGATGAAAAAATTGTTTGAAGGGCAAGTTGTCCTAACGGCACCAGATAAAAGCAGAGAGGCTACAGGTATGACCATTGCCTGGGGATTTTTTGGAAATATGTGGAATGAGCCGTTTTTCATAGCTGCCGTTAGACCTTACCGGTATACACTTGACGCCATCCGTGATTCAGGCGGATTCAGTGTAAATTTTTTTGATGACGGTCATCAGGAAGCGTTAAACTATTTTGGTTCTGTGTCAGGATATGATGAGGATAAATTTAAAAAGGGTCTTATACATTACTCAAAAACCAAAGACCAATTCGCCATCATCAATGAAGCAAGAATAGTACTCAACTGCAGTATAATTACGAACAATCAAATTGAGCCCTTCAACTTGGAAAAAGAATATGTCCAAAGGCATTATAAACAGGATAATGGTTATCATGTCATGATCTATGGAAGAATTGATGAAATAATAGTCAGGGATCATTTGAAGATCTAATTGAGATATATGCGACTAACAAAACATATTACAGTCCGAGAAGCAAACGAATCAGATGCACACGCCATCATTAATTATTTAAGTGAAAATCAAGATTATTACCTGTATATGATCTCCAAAACGGAAGAGATGAAATTGGATATATCGTATGAAAAAAAGATGATCAAACTGCATGCTGAGCGTGATAATTGTGTTTTTTTCGTTGCCCTGAATGGGGATAAGGTATTGGGTATGCTGAATTTTGTAGGAGGAAACAGATCCCGAGACATGCATGATGGGGAATTTGGTCTCTCCGTTCACAAAGATTATTTTAGTAAGGGTATCGGTTCTATGCTGATGGAAAATCTCATGCGATGGGGGCAAAAAAACCAAGTAATAAAAAGGATGACGCTTTTTGTCATGCATTCCAATAAAAGAGCCATTAATCTATACCAACGATTTGGCTTCAAGATAGAAGGTGTGAGAAGGAAAGCGGTTAGATTTGAAGATGGCAGAATACAAGATCTTGTTATGATGAGTATTATGAAGGAGGAAGGAAGCGATGAATGGATAGGCGCCAAGCAATAGTGGTCCGGTTTCACTCCAACATGTTGGATGTTATCGACTCAGACAACAGGAAGAGATACACTTGCACCCTGAGGGGTAAATTCAAGAAACAGGGAATAAGACCCATTGTGGGGGACGTTGTGGAATACATTGGTTTCCCTGACATGAAGGGAAGAATCGAGAACATTCTTCCACGAAAGAATGAATTGGACCGACCGAGAATAGCGAATATCGATCAGGTAATCCTCGTCTTAACAGTATCTCATCCACCCATTTCACTTCTGACTTTGGATAAATTTCTCATCATGGCTGAATTACAGGATATAGAAAGTGTACTTGTTTTTAACAAATTGGATTTACTGGACGCATCGGAAATAATGGAACAGCAACAGTTAGTCGATTATTATTCGAAACATTATACAACCATTCAAACAAGTGCAAAAACCGGTGATGGCTTAGAGTTTTTAAAGCAAATTTTCAACGGAAAGACGTCTACTCTGGCGGGAATGTCAGGTGTGGGGAAAAGCAGTCTTTTGAACGCCATCGAACCCGGATTGAAGTTGAGGGAAGGTTTGTTGTCCCAGCAGCTTGAAAGGGGAAAACACACAACAACTTACACAGAATTACTCAGTATTGGAGAAAGCGGTCTGATTGCAGACACACCGGGTTTTGCCTTTCTCGACCTAAAGGATTTTCGTAAAGAGAACATTCGATTTTTAATGCCGGAATTTATTGATTATTCTTCCAATTGTTCTTTTGAAAATTGTTCACACGTAAACGAACCCGGATGTGGTGTTAAAGAAGCAATCACAGAAGGTGAAATTCTGTCGACCAGATATGAAAGTTATATCAGGATTCTTGAGGAGATTGAAAACAAGTAAGGTTTGAAAAACCTTAAATCAAAGGGAGTGATGTTATGAGAAAGGCGCTTTTGACCGTTTTATTGGTTAGTGTGATCGTTTTTGTTTCTATCAGTTTTATGGGGGCGAGTTGCGTTGTAGGTCCAGTAGGTCCCGGAGGTCCTTATTTGATTCGGTTGGTTAATAATTCTTCCAATTCATATTACCTTGAAATTTTTGAAAATCCCACCGATCTTTTTGCAAAAATTTCGCAGTATGCTGGTCCCTTTACAACAGTATCTGCATATGGAGATTATGGAGATTATGTCAAAATATACAGTAATGCAGCCATGAGTTTTATGTTGCTTCCTCCAAGTTTTACAAGCACTAACATGTTTATCAACTCTGGTGTAACGTTCACAATTGGTGGCGGTGGCGGTTGGGTCACTGAAGAACGATAAAGAAAGAAGGTGAAAGAATGAAAAAGTTTTTAATAGCAATTAC
>CAZRYM010000001.1:79181-103570 GCA_964604305.1 uncultured Thermotogaceae bacterium
GAAGAACGATAAAGAAAGAAGGTGAAAGAATGAAAAAGTTTTTAATAGCAATTACTTTAATTTTGTTAATAACCACGGTGGCATTTTCCGTTAGATTGGGAGTTCAACTCCAAAATTTTAACGGATATGTAAATGGGCAGTATTTACAGGGTGTCAGGGTGACACAAACGGCTATGGGATATCCCGCTTACGGATATATATATCCGGGCGATATCATTACAGAAGCGATTATGTTACCAAACAGTCAGATTTGGGGTAATCCAAATAACCCCAATCAGGGTGCTCTAATTTCATTTAATCCCTATTATTCGCTCAATCAGCAATTGATGCAGTTAGGGCAGTTTAATTATCAGTATAACTACACCCAGACCTATAATTACACCAGCATGTTGAATTTTATCAACTCCGCTCCCTATTTTTCAAACATCATTTTAAGGTTGTACAGACCTCAATGGAACAGCTGGACACTGATCTCCGTGGTCCTTGATTCAGCCGGACAGGGAAGTATCTGGGCCATGCCGCAACCGCAGCAACCCATCGTTCAAGTCAATCCCAATCAACCACAGGTTCAGATCAATCCCAATTTCCAAATACGAATTTGGCTTAGATTTTAAAAAATACTAAAGGCGTGATATTTACAACATCACGCCTTTATCATTTATCATGAGTTTTAAGCAGTATCTTCATATTTATCTCCAATAATTGTCATACTGATCATTTCAGCGTCGATGGTATAAAAGATATTCAGCAAATACTGATCAGATAATTCATCTTTTTCCTGATATCCTTTTGCACATTTTAAGAGAATTTTTCTATTTTCAACGGTTGAATTGGTTTCTTTAATAACGTCTTGTTTAAGTCTTTTTTGCACTTCAATGGAAAGCATATTTGAAAGGGAAATAACAAAATAATCTTTGAAAACTGTACTTAACACAGTGATAAAATTAAATGCTGTTAACAAAAGGTTTTCTTCAAAGGAATAAGCGCCAATAAATAATCTTCCCCGTTTGATCTCGATTTCACCAACCAAAGTCTTATCCTCATATGCAAACTCTTTTACCAGCCTGTAATCATATTTTTGTCTATTGGATACCTTTAGCCTTTCGTTTAAATTAAAAAAAAGAGTATAATCCATCCGGTCATTCACATTTACGGCCATTTCTTTGTCTCTTTGTTCCAATTTTAAGGTATCGTAATCTTTTTCAAGAACTGTTGTTATTTGAGAATCTTTTTCATGGCCGTATTTTTTATACAACTGTTCGTAAATTTCACCTTTTGTATTATACTTTTCTAAAAGATTTGAAATATCTCTTCTGATGGCTCTTTCGGGATCATATTTTTCTCTGAGATAATCATAATCAAAATGAATGATTTGTGAGATGAGATTCTGATATTTAACTCCAAATATCTGAAGTAATTGAGCAAAAATTTCTGCCTTTGAATCGCCACGCAAAATCATTTCTTGCATTTCGTTTGTGATCGTTGATTTTTTCATACTCACGATTGAGATGAATCAAGGTTAAGACTTCATCATCACCTCCTTTATTAAGAATAGCGGAAATATATTTTCAATTAATTATAACACAACAAAATGCTTTTATCAACTGTTTACGATTTTTTTATTAGATTGATTATAATCATACCAGGTTCAATGTTCAGATTTTTTAAAAGATATCGATTGAGAAGGGAAAGAAATTCCGGTTTCTTTTCTTTTATTATTTCATACAGATTCACAATCAAAGTGGTTTTTTTAAAAACAATAAAGGGTTCTAATCTCTCTTTAAAGATCCTGATACTGGGAAATGCCATTTTTGAAAGAGTACCAATCGGTTTTACTGTAAAAACGATGGTTTCCATAGAAGTGAGATCTTGTGAAAACTGTTCCAAATATAACTGGAATTTGAGGGTCCCCTTTAATTTTTTAAAGTTTCCCGTAATAAACAAGTCCAAAGTACGTTGCTGTGCCATAACGGAAAGCTCTTCCATATTATCGTTGGTTGTGATGATAGTATCTTTTATGAAATCGTTAATGACCTCATCTCCAATACCAATATAGAGCTCTTTTGACAAAAGGATCACCTCGATAAATGTAAAATGTAAATCATTATAACATTTGCAGACTTGGGTTGGGGATATTGGTAAAAATTGCTTGTCTCCTTTTTGGGAAATATACAAGTACTTGTAGAAAAGTATATTGGTGATGAATTTTGAAGAATGACTATCTTTTTTTTGATTTGGGAACTGAAAACATCAGAATATTTTCGTCAGCTAACGGTTTGATTTATCACGGTCCCGGTTTGATTGCAATCAATGATGACGCTGAACTCACTGCTTATGGCTCAAATGCAGTTGATACTCAAGTCAGCAAAGAAACCAAAGTAATTTATCCTATCTCAAACGGCACCGTTGCCAATCATCACGCACTTTTACTACTGTTAAAGGCTATTTTAAAAGACCATTATAAAAAACAATTTCGATCAAGAGTCAAAGGTGTCTTTTCAATCCCTCCCTTTGCGACAAATGTAGAACAAAGGGCATATTTATATGCTGCTGAAGGACTTGAATTTTCAGATCTTCTCTTTATCCCCGAATATGTTTTCATTTTAACTTCGATTTATGAGGCGTTTGGAAAATTCGGTTTTGAGTTCATTGGAGAAACAGGCGCAGGGCGTTTTGATACTTATCTACTAAACAACGGAAAATTGTTGTATGGT
Source organism: uncultured Thermotogaceae bacterium (assembly GCA_964604305.1). Taxonomy (GTDB): domain Bacteria; phylum Thermotogota; class Thermotogae; order MWEM01; family MWEM01; genus JASUTC01. The sequence continues at coordinate 81,896 of CAZRYM010000001.1, forward strand.
GATACACAAAAGGGCGGTTTTGAACGGATAATCAACCAGATGCTCAGAAAGCTTCGCTTTGACAAAGGTATTCAGATTGGCAGAAAGACACTGTTTATGGCGTTTTCTCAAACAGAAAAAAAAGAACTTATCATTAAGGGAAGAAACAAGGTAACGGGAGAGGCTTTAGAACAAATCATTCCCAGAGATTATTTTGATCATTTACTTCAAGATGGTCTATCTGGTTTTATTGATCTAATAAAAACGGTATTTGAACGGTTGTCTCCTGATTTAAGTGCGGAATTTTTGGAAAAGGGACTGCGTATGACAGGCGGTCCTTCAAATGAGAAATGGTTCCGCAATGTTGTTGAGGAAAAAACCGGATTTTCAATCTTTAAAAGTGAAACACCGGGAGAAGATATCCTGAATGGATTTAAGATCATATCAAATAATTCTGAAGGTGAAGTACTGGGAAACTTTAATCTTCTTGGCAGTGTAATAGAGGTGAGATGATGATTAGAGGAATATATACCGCTGCAATGGGCATGCTTGTTGAAGAGGCGAAAGTCAACACGACGGCAAACAACCTGGCTAATGTTGACACAGCCGGTTTTAAAAAGGACAGCCTTGCATTTAGCACCTATTTAAAAAAAGAAATGTTCAGAACGGAATCCTTAACGGATGAACAAAAAAAATATCCTATCGGAAAAATGGAAAGTGGTGTGGTTTTGGATGAGTCACAAACCTATTTTTCACAGGGGGCCATTGAAATGACCGGACGTGAATTCGATTTCGCGCTCAAGGGAGATGGTTTCTTTACAATAGAAAAAGCCGACGGCAGCCGTTATTATACCAGAAATGGACAATGGTACAAAAACAACGAAGGTTATTTGGTGGATTCGGTTGGTAATTATGTTTTAACCGATGCCGATGAACGAATCATGATAACAGATCAGATCTTTGTGGCATCTGACGGATCGATTACCCAGGAAGGTGTTTTAACCGGGAGGATTGCAGTCGTTCAGTTTGAGAATAACACCGGACTGAGAAAAGTAGGAGATAATTATTATGCCCAAACGGATTTTTCCGGAGAACCAGCCCAGAATTTCACCTCATCAGTTATTCAAGGCGGGTACGAACGGGCAAATGTGAATGCTGTCAGGGAAATGTTGAATCTAATAACTGCACAAAGACATTTTGAAGTGACACAAAGAGTCATTACCACTGAAGACCAGCTGCTTGACGCTGCAGTGAATAGAGTTGGAAGAGTCTAATTTATAAATTTGAGTTATTAAGACAGGAGGGGTTAGCTTGATTACTGGAATGTATAGTGCTGCAACGGGAATGAATGCACAACAGCATAAATTGGATACAATCTCAAACAATCTGGCAAACGTTGACACCACGGGCTTTAAAAAATCGAGAAACGAATTCGCCGATTTGTTTTACGTCTATGCAAAGCAAACCGGGAGTCCGGAAAGCGACATTGACAGGTCTGAAGGTCCTGTTTATACCGGGTTGGGAGTACGCGAAGTCAGAACAACAAGATTGTATACCCAAGGAAATATAGAAAAATCTGACAGACCACTTGATGTAGCAATAAACGGTCAGGGCTTTTTCAGGGTAACATTAGAAAACGGGGGACCCGCTTATACACGAGACGGTGCCTTTCATGAAAAAAACGGTGTTTTATATACCAGTGCAGGTCATGCACTTGATGGCGTAAATGTGGACGGTGTAGCATCGGTATATGATCTGATCATCACTCAAGACGGTATTGTAACCGATTCAACGGGTGTGAATTACGGACAAATCGCCGTATATGATTTCACCAACCCTGAAGGCTTGAAATCCATCGGTGATAATTTATATTTGGAATCAGATCAGAGCGGAGAGGTGAATGCCTTAAATCTCGGCTTGGTCAACACAACCTTGGCCCAAGGATTTCTGGAAAAGTCAAATGTCAATGCAGTTCAGGAAATGGTCAACATGATTTCAGCTCAAAGGGCATACGAATTGAACTCAAAATCCATTACAACTGCCGATAACATGCTGCAAACAGTTAACGGATTGAAGAGGTAATCAAAAAGAATAGCCCAATGGATGTGATGTAAATGATAGGATCGTTATATTCCGGTTTATCCGGATTGATGGGATATCAAAATGCAGTTGATGTAACGGGAAATAACATAGCCAATCAGCAAACTATTGGCTTTAAATACTCAAGAACCGCTTTCAGTTCTTTGTTTACTGAAAGAAGGTATCGATTGCAGAATCAGCTTCTCGCAAACGATGAACAACCATTAAGGGGGTCCACCGGCAGACCCGGTATGGGAACAAATCTTTCCTCGATAGATACAATCATGACTCCGGGAATGATAGAAAACACAGGAGTATTTAGTGATGTCGCTATTGGAGGTAACGGTTTTTTCTTTGTTGGACCTAATAAGGGGGTAGAAAGTGCTGCCCTCTCCGGAAGGTTATATGCCTCAAAAGTAGGGAATTTTGAGAAGAACGTGTTTCCGGATATTATTCAGACGAGTACCGGTCTTTCTTTATATGGCTTTTTGGGAAAAGATGATGGAAACGGAAATATTGTCATTGATGATATCCCCACTGAGGCAGATATGCTTCAGGCCACTCAGGTCGAAAAGGGTGAATTTTTAAACCGTCTGGAACCAATCAGTTTGGAACAGTTGCAAACAATATCAGCTAAAAAAACAGATGCAGTCAATCTTTCGGGAAATATCGATGCGCAAGTTGGTCCAAGTAAATTGTTAAGGTTTGAACAAACAGACAACTTGGGAAATCAATATGTGATCCAGTTAGAAACCTCAAGAGACTTTTCCATGTTAGATAGTGAATTGGGAAATGAATATGAGGAATATGAACTTAAGATAAACGTAAAGGATATTCAAGGTAACGATATCCAGGGTTTTTCCCCCGATACTAAAAGGATTGTTTTTTCTCCTTCCGGGGACTTGATGACTACCGAAGGAGCCATCTTGAATAATCTGCGTATTGAACTGGCGGAAGGAAATGAGATTAATCTAAAAAAAGAAGATTTACTGGCTAATCTTAATTATTCATCACCCAAAATCACCTCCTACACTGACATATATTCAGACAAGGGTTTTAAAGATCGTGTTCCATTTCTGTTTGAAAAGATAGAAACCAATCAGTGGCGCTTAAAACCGGAGTTTCCTTCCTCGGGAAATATACAGAAAATTTTTCTGAAAGGTCCTGACGGAGAATATGATTTAGAAGCATCCGGCGGAATCGGATTAACATTTGATACATCCGGAAATGTAACTTCAGCACAAATTTATGATTCAACAGGAGAACCCCTTGAAGACATGGAAACCCTTGTCTTCACTTATACTGATGGAACTTCTTTAGAGATTGGATTCGACGCAACAAATCTAAAGGAATCCGCCTTAACCTCCAACGTATCTGTCAATCAGGATGGGGGCCGCAGTTCAGGCTACTTAACCAATGTTGAATTTAGTATGGATGGATACCTACTGGGTAATTATTCAAATCAGGTTCAACTTAAACTTGCATTCATACCATTGGCCAGATTCAGATCATCCGAAGCACTAAAATCAACATCTACTGATCCTTTGTTGTATGAAATTTCAAGAAATAATGTTGGAATCCCTGACACCAACTTTTATGGTTATTTCAAACCCGGTCAGGGAATGTCCGGCAATCTCGTGCCTTATGCCCTTGAAATATCCAACGTGGATATTTCCAAAGAAATGGTCAACCTCATCAAATACCAGCGGGCGATACAGCTTAACGCGCGGACAGTCCAAACAGCTGATCAAATTTTACAGCAAGCAGTGCAATTGAAAGGTTAACAAAATAAATGGTATAATAAAACACCCACTGCAACCCGCTTAAGGTTGTATGGTGTTTTATTTTTCTTATAAAAAATCTTTCAAGGGAGTGTATTTATAATGGGAATTGAGCTCAGAAACCGTGATTTTATCTCCACACAGGACTTTAGTAAAGATGAATTGGATTTAATGCTTGATGTTTCATACGATTTAAAAAAGAAATTTGCCTTGGGAGAATCCACCAGATATCTCTCCGACAAGACTTTATTTATGATTTTCTACGATGAATCCACAAGAACCAGAAATTCAATAGAAGCCGGAATGACTCAATTGGGCGGCCACGCTCATTTTCTCGCGCCTGCACATATGCAGCTTGCCCACGGTGAAGCAGCACGAGATACCGCAATCGTATTAAGCCGATTTGGCCATGGGATTGCCATCAGGCATTGTTTACATGGTGAGGGAAACAAGTATCTTAACGCCATTGCCAAGCATTCCAAAACACCTCTGTTGAACCTACAGGATGATGTCTATCACCCCTTCCAGGTTCTGGCCGATACAATGACCATACAGGAAAAATTTGAGCGAAATTTGAGGGGTTTAAAGGTTGTCATATCATGGGCTTATGCAGAAAGTCATCTGAAACCTCTTTCCGTGCCACAATCACAGATTCTAATGTTCCCCAGGTACGGAATGGATGTAACGCTTGCTTATCCTGAAGGGTTTGATCTGATGCCTGATATCATGAACAAGGCTCAGCAAAACGCAGAAAATGCCGGCACAAAACTTGAAGTATCTCATGACATGTCAGATGCATTTCAAGATGCGGATGTCATCATTGCCAAAAATTGGGGCGGTTTTTTCGTAGGTGATACTGAAGAAGCCATAAGAAAAGAACAGGCAAAACATAAGGACTGGATTTGCGATCGGAAAAAAATGGAAATCGCAAAAAAGCATGCTATTTATATGCATGCATTGCCTGCAGATAGAAATCGCGAAGTTACTGATGAGGTTATTGATGGTAAATGGTCAGTAATCTACGATGAAGCGGAAAACAGACTGCACACAGCAAAATCTGTTATGGCACTTACAATGGGAGGGAGGCCTTAAAAATGCCCAAACAACCTGCTTATGATCTGGTCATTCAAAATGGGACAATCATCCATGGTTCAAGAAGCTTTCGCATACACGTATGTGTAAAGGATGGAAAAATAGCCAGCATAATTGATGCAAAGATGATGATTCCCGATACAAAAGAGATATACGATGCGGGACACATGTACATTTTTCCCGGTTTGATAGAACCGCATGTACACTTTGCCCTTGATATGGGAGAAAATCGCTCTGCCGATGATTTTTTAACCGGATCCAAAGCCGCGGCATTTGGTGGGTATACCACTTTCTTTGACTTTACCGATGTTATAAACGGTGACGCGGATCAGTTACAGAGATTAGTAGATCAACGAAAGTTTCAAGCATCTCAGTCCTGTTTAAATACTCAATTACATTTGACAGTTGCAAATCCTGAGGTATCTCCAGTGGAACTGGTTGAACTTGCTGTAAGAAATAAACTTCGTTCGATAAAAGTGTTTACTACTTATAGTGATAGTGGACGAATGACGAATGACGGCTATATTTATGACCTTTTAAAGGCCATCAAAGGAACTAGAGTGATGCTCATGGTTCATGCAGAAAATGATTCCATCATCAGTTATAAAAGAGAAGAATTCAAATCAAGAGGTCCGGTGTTACCTTCTCATTCCATAAAGATTCACAATACTTTTACAGAAAAAGAGGCGGTCCTTAGAGTATGTCAACTTGCGGTTGATGCAGAGAGCAGAGTTTATATCGCCCATGTTTCAAGTGGAGAAACTGTCAAACGTGTGAACGAGTGTTTTGGAAAACAGCTTGGGAAACAAATCTTTTTGGAAACCTGTCCACAATACCTTTATCTCAACGAAACGTATCTTCTTGGAGAAAAATCACATTTATATACGGTATGTCCTCCACTAAGAAGTGAAGAGGAAAGATTATTACTCAGAAAACAGCTCGTTGATGGCCTGATCAGTTCAATTGGATCTGATCATTGTCCATTTCCTACCCATGTAAAAGAAAAGTACAAAGAAGATTATCTGAATATGCCAAATGGCTTACCCGGAGTGGAATTGAGTTTCCCTCTGCTTTATAATTTGATGATGCTTGAAAACAACGGTATAACAGTTGAGGATCTGACTAATCTCTTCAGTACCATGCCGGCAAAGATTTTCGGTTACTATCCTTTTAAAGGAACTCTCTTCCCCGGTAGTGATGCTGATTTGATGATATATGACCCTAATTACGCGTGGAAAGTAAATCCCGAGGAATTACACATGAATACCGATTATACCCCCTATGACGGGTTAATGCTAAGAGGCAAAGTAGATTCAACAATCTGTGGTGGCCAGTTCGTAGTTAAGGGGAAGGAATTCGTACCAGATATTGAATAGAATGAATGGGAATGATTTGGTGAAGGATCAATTTGACTCATTAATAAAAAAATACGCTCAATTGGAATATTTAACTCTTGGGAAGCCTGAAGATGGTTTCCCAAGGCCTTCCTATGACGAAATGTATATGTCCATCGCTCAAATAGTTGCTTTAAGGAGCACTTGCCTGAGGGGGAAGATAGGGGCCGTTATCACTAAAGATACCAGGATTGTTTCAATTGGATATAATGGAGCACCGGCTAAACTCGCACAATGTGATGAACATGGCTGTATCAAGGATACTGAAAGAGGCGGATGCATAAGAACGATTCATGCAGAGCAAAACGCTATTGCGTACGCTGCCAGAGTAGGGATTCCCCTTGAAGGAAGCACTCTTTATGTAACGATGAGCCCTTGTATCGATTGTGCAAAACTTATTATTGCAACTGGCATAAAAAAAGTCTTGTACTATGAAGAATACAGGAAAGGTTATGCGATCGATTATCTGAAGGTTTCAGGAATAGAACTGGTACATCTCAAAAGCGGGCTTCAGGAAATATTTAATAACTATTGTTCTGAGTAAAGTTCGTATCAGGATTCATTTCTTGCGAAAGTTAATCGCATGGCATGAACATTTCTACTGAGAGTTCCTATCAACAATTCCACCTTTGCATTTGATCCCTGCCAAAGAATATAAGCTTCAACTTTGTTATCATCCAAACTCTTGAACTCCCTAAATTCTTTAATTGCATCTTCACCAAATATCTTCTTAAGGTTCTTAATAAACTTTTCAAAGGTGTCTTTTGCATTGGCAACATCAACGAAACTGAAAACATATGAAACAGACTTTAAAGAGGCATTGTTATCAAAGATGAATGTGAGCAAACATGATTCTCCATAAAGATTGGTGATGTACACAAGCTTGTTATCACGTTCTTCGATCAGTTGCTTGTTCATCCTGTACCACACTTCCGGCTTCTTCATATCCCAATTTGCAACTTCAAAGCCTGCCGGGATTTTATCAGTTACTGTTTTTTTTATCTCTTGTGTTGTTTTTATGTCCTCAACTTCAGTTTTGACAATTTCAAGCTGCTGAGATTCCAGAGCAAAAAAAATTTCATTGTAAGTATAATTAAAATCAAGTGGAAGCGCAAATCCATTAATAATAAGAACCGCATTCCAAAGAACGGTTACGCTGTAGTATTTATAAATTTCATCCGTCCAAACATAGGCATTTTTAAAACCCGCATCATCTTCTGTTTTACCTTCATAAGAAAGATACACCATTGTGTCGGCCATTTGTTCTTCGAGAAAAGTAATAGCTTCGTTCGGATATACAATATCTATTCCTAAAAACTTAATCCTCGAACCATCTGCGATATTTAAAAAAACCTGACCTGTTGAATCCTTGTCCACTGAAGTAATTTTTACCTTTTGAGTAAATATCGGCTCAAGTCCCAGAAGATTACTATCGTAAGTAAATTCATTTAATTGGATTTTTTCAGCAAAAGATATTAACACAATAAACACCAGTGCAGGAATAAGAAACATTTTAATTTTGAGGAATACTTTAGAACCCCCGGTTAAACCAGGTGATTTCCAAATATGGTTGATCATTTATTCCCCTTTCGCTAAATGCTTTGGAAAAAGAGTCGGATAACCTCTGCTCCTCCAACAAGCGTTCCTATCGTACTTCCAACATTTGCCAATATGACAACAAGTAAAACCTTTGTAACCTTGTTCTTCCAAAATCCTTTGAAACTCAATACATCCTCTGCCAGTGTCTCGAAATCCCTCACACTGGGTTTTCTGATTAAGGCTTCAACCAATCCGGCAAACCAACCGGCTGCAAGTAATGGATTCAAAGAAGAGATGGGAGCTACAACAAAGGCTGTTAAAATGGATAATGGATGAGCCAAAGCGGCCAGTGCTCCCAAAGCTGACATAGAACCATTCCAAAGTATCCAACTGATAATTTGAGCCCAGCCTGAAGGAGGATTCAGAAAAAAGGTTGAGACAATCAGTGCAATGATAATAACGGGAATAGCCCAAACCAGTACTTTCCAGGCATTTGAAGCTGGTGGGATCTGAGTTATTTTCGGTATATCCTGTTCCTTTTCTATTTCCTTTTTTATACCGGGAATATGTCCTGCACCCAGCACGGCCAGTATCTTTTGCCCCGGAGCGGATTTGATCTTATGGGCTAAATACTGGTCTCTTTCATCGATGAGTGATTCCTTCAGTTCAGGAAAGGAATCAGACAGTTCGGACAAAGTTGCTGTAAGCATATCCTCAGATTTCATTTTTTCCAGTTCTTCCTCTGTAATTTCTTCTTTGGAAAAGATACTGGCTATGATCATGACCAATAATTTCATCTTCCCCCAGAATTTCATACCTCTCCAAATTCTTAAAAACGTTGTTTTAATATCTCTGTCAGCTAAGACAAGCTCTGCATCGTTGTCTTTAGCAGCGTTAATGCCTTCTATCATTTCAGCTCCCGCGTTTATTCCAAATTGATCAGCTATCCGCTTTTGATAAGAAGACAACGCCAAATTTATCAGTAAAAATGCGGATTGTTTACTCTTCACTATTTTGATGATGTCCATTTTTTCCCATCTGTTTTTATTGACGATCGAATCGTATCTTCCCTTATCCAACTCAACACAAACCGTATTCGGTTTTTCCTCTTCTATCAATTCTCTGACCTGTTGAGCACTTTGCTTGGAAACGTGTGCCGTACCTAGTAAAATCAGTTCCTTTCCCTGATAATCTATTCGGTGAACATTTTTTATATCTTCCTTTTCCACAAACTCACTCCTCTCAAAGTATGACGGTAAAACGGTACTGATTTGGCTCAATCAATTTGACCAGTCTATTTTACCATATCGTATTCCATAATGATTTCTTTTTTTTTGATGCGTAACAGTTATGAAAAAGAACGATTAACGGATTGAGCGTTCCCTGTATAATCATCGGGGGTGAAAGATGAAAGTATTTGAAGGAACACCGGTCAAGTTGGAACGCTCAAACAGAAAGACAGTTTCTTTACAGATACTGACAGATTCGAATCATCAAGTTTATATCTTGATAAAAGTGCCGACGAATATCGATGAGCAGCAATTGGTACAGATTGTTGAGTCCAGACGGTCTTGGATAAAAAAATCAATCCACAAGCTTTTGACGATGGAAAAATCCAGAAGTGAATTTTTGTCTGATTACAGTATTAAAGATAACGGCAGATTGCCTTTTCAGGGAAAGGACCTGAACGTTCAGGTCAATCTGGATCGAAGCATACCAAAGTTAGCCTTATACATGGATACAGATAGGATTTGCATTTCCAGAAATCCAAATTATTCTCATTATCAAGATGAGCTACCCGGTTTGTTAAAAGAACACTATACGAAAAAGGCTTACACGGTTTTTTCAGAGATGATCAATGCATATTCTAAAACACACGGTTTCAACGTTAACACCCTACGAATTAAAGATACAAAGACACGCTGGGGCAGTTGTTCTGCCAAGTTGAACATCAACCTGAATTGGAGATTGATCATGGCTCACAAAAGAGTATACGAATATGTTATCGTTCATGAGCTTTGTCATCTGGGTTGTTGGCATCACGGCAAACCATTCTGGAACAAAGTGGAATCAATACTGCCCGATTATCGCGTCAGAAAAAATGAATTGAAAAGAATATCAGAATTCTTGTTCGCTTTTGATTTTTCAAAATTGAAAATGAACCTTTAAGATTTTTGTTCCAGCTGATCCATCAACTTTCCGATATAATCAAATCCCCGTTGCCAAAAGGCTTCATCTTTCAGGTCAATTCCCAGCTTAGCCAATAAACGATCCGGCCTGTCACTTCCACCGCTTTCAAGTAATTCAAAATAATAAGGAATCATCTTTTCACCTTCCTCTATGTATTTTTCATACAGAGCGATTACCAAAAGGTTGGCAAAATTATAAGCATACACGTAAAAAGGCACGTTGAAAATATGCGGGATCGTTGCCCATTCCCATTTATACTCTTCCGGGATACTGACACTATTTGAAAACATAATTTTTAATTCACTATCATACAGTTGGGAGAGATCATCCCAGGAGGCAAACCCGTTTTTGGAAATCATCTCATGGCTTTTAAGTTCAAATCTTGCAAACATGTTTTGTCTAAAAGTCGTCGCAAAATTCCCCTCTATTGTTGAAGCCAAAAAGAGCTGCTTTTCATGAGCGGATAGTGTGGGGACAAGTCTGTCAAAAACAAGAAATTCACCAAAAACAGATGCTATCTCGGCCATGGTCAATGGAGTATGGTAATTCAACATGGTTTGTTTTGCCGATAATGTTCCGTGTAAACCATGCCCAAGTTCATGAGCCATAGTCAGGACATCGCTGATGGAATTATTGTGATTGAGAAGAACAAACGGTTTCCCATTCGGGATATAATAAGAGCAGAATGCTCCCCCATTCTTACCAGGCAATACATCTGAATGAATTCTGTTTTCTTCGAAGAAGCTTTCAACTATTTTTCCGGCTTTTTCATGGAATTTGAAATAGGTATCGATAACGATACTTTTAGCTTCTTCAAAAGAATATTCCCTTTTAACTTGTTCCAGTGGGGCGTAAATATCCGCAAGTTCAAGATCAAGTTCCATTTTCTTCGATTTCCAGGAATAAAACCTGGCCACAAGTTCCGTATTGTTAACGGTCGTTTCAATTAGCTTTTCAACGATTTCGTCTTCCGTTTCATTAGCCATGTTTCTCATTGATACAGGGTTTTTGTAATTTCTTATTCTCGATTCAATATCATAGTCCTTGGCGATATTATTGTAAAGTCCGGTGATAATCGTCTTGTCTTTTTCATAACCTCGCAGCAGTTTTTTCATGGCCTCACGTCTCAGTACGGTATTAGGACTGTATCGTAAGTTTCGCATTTGAGAATTGTTCAGTTGTTTTTTTTCGCCATCCATTTCCATTTCAAACATATAGGCAGAGGTGACTTTACTGTACAAAGATCCCAGATTATCCCTGCCCGTTGCGCTTTTTACGGCCAGAATCTGTTCTGTTTCAGCTGATAGGGTATGTGTTTTTCTTTCTCTGACTCTTTCAATCACCCATGAATAAGAAGCGGTTCCCTCTTCAACTCGTTGAAGTTCTTCATCATTGTGTGTTAGAAGTGTGGGGTTGATAAAGGAAAAATATCTTTCAACTTCTGCCATAACTGTCTCAACTCTACCTACAAGCTTTTGTGCATCGGTATTTTGAGTGTTTTCAGAAAAAAGAAGACTTGAAAACTGTGCCACTCTCGCTCCAAATCGTTCTATCTCTTCCTGCTCCTGAAGCATTTCGTCAATCAACTCGGTTGTGAGTTGTCCTTTTAATTTTTCTTTATATTTGCTTTCAAATGCTTCGGCCTTCTTTAACGTGAATTGAATGTCCTTTTCAATTTGCGGGTCATCAACACCGTTATAAAAGAACTGTAAATCCCACTTCATATTTCTACCTCCTAATATAGGTTATTTTATTAATTATACCATCAGTTGCCTTTCCCGATGCTTCTCGGTCCGGCCTTTCCTCCTATCATCATTCTATAAAGGGGCACCATGTATAAAAAGAACGCAAAGGGTATAAACCTGGCATCAAATCCCAGCATTTTGGCGGGTATGAGTCCTGCAACGTTCCAGGGTATGAGAACGGAGATTAAAACGGCACTGTCTGCGATATCCAAGGCAAGATGATAATGATCTTTATGATGCAGTTCATATGGTTTCCTCAACAACTGCTCACTCATGATGATGGCCAATGCCTGAGTCACACCAAGAGAAGATGTTATAATGCTGGTGATAACTGAAGCAAAAAAGGGATAGGTCTTTTGGGCAAGGCTTTCAATCTTCTTTTCAAATGTCACAATCAGATCAGTATGTTCAAATAATCCGGCAAATGCAGATGATGCAAGAACAATAAGCATGGCATTAAACATGAAAGCCACACCTCCTCCCTTAAAGATTTCGGAGAGGGAATCTGCTTGTTCAAGGGAAAAACCGAATAACATGGTTTTGAATAAATCCAACCAACCCATGCCCTGTGTTAAAACCGTTAAAACCAACGCTGTGATACTTGATGCAATCATGGCGATTTTAACATTGATCTTCAACACCACAAGGATAATCAAAACAATCACAGGCAATGAACACCAGAATGATAGGTTGAATGAGACAGGAATTTGAGAAATAAGGGTGGAATCTGATGGTTCAAAAGGGTAGATGTAAGATAGCACAAGATAAAACAAGGTGGTTAAAACCAGTGGGATGAAGGCTGTTTTAAACATGTTCTTAATGTTTGAGTAGATGTTGGTTTTTGTTACTGTAGCAACCAAATGCGCACTTGAGGACATTGGGGAATTTCTATCACCCACATATGCACCGCTCATGATAGCCCCAACAAGTGGTGCCATGGATATATTTCCCGTTCTTGCCATGATCATGAGAATGATTCCAATGGTTCCAACCGTTCCAAATGACGTTCCCAATAAAAAGGAAACCAGTGTGCTTAACAAAAAGGCAAATAGTATGAATAATCCGGGTATAATCAGAGAAAGCCCATTATAGACAATCCATGCGATTGTCCCTGAAGAAAACCACAAACCAATCAGAATCCCGATCAATGTAAAGATTTGGACCACCGGCCAGGTTTTCATTGCGCCCTGAAAGAGCATATTCATTACTTTTTTTACAGGCCATCCTCTTTTTACAGCGATGACGGAAAAAAGAAAAAGAGCAAAAATCAGGGGATAAAGAATGAACACGTTGAAAATTGTGCTGACAATCAATAAAATAAAAATCGTAATAAATGCATAGATGATCAATGAATTAACCTTCTCTTTCTATCTGAGACAAAACCATATCAATATTTTTTTACTGCCATATTGTAAACGGTAAAGCCACCTGAGAGATTTTTGGCCTTGAATCCGTTTTGACGCAATATTCGATATGCAAAATATCCTCTGGCACCAATTTGGCAGTATATGTACACCTGTTTGTTTTTATCCAGTTTATCCAGATTATCCCTTAATACGGGAAGGGGGATGTTCATCACCCTCTGGGGTTTGATTCTCCCACAGTCTTCCAATTCTTGCGGATCTCTCACATCCAGTATGGTCACATTCTCAGGTGCCTTTTCCATCTCTCTCCAGCTGATGATTTCCATGTCACCTTTTATGATGTTGTGAGCCACATAACCGGCAATATTGACCGGATCCTTTGCAGAGCCGAATGGAGGGGCGTAAGAGAGTTCAATCCATTCAAGATCGGCTATCTTCAACCCGGCTTTTATTGCAGTGGCAAAGACATCAATCCGTTTGTCCACGCCATCTACTCCACAAATCTGAGTACCCAGGATCTCTCCCGTTTTTCGGAAGAGCATTTTGATGATCATAGGCGTTGCTCCCGGATAATAGCCTGCATGAGAGTTGCTTACTGTAAAAGATTCAAGATATTCGATACCCGCTGTGTCCAATTGTCTACTGTTTAAACCCGTACATGCCACAACTTTTCCGAATAATTTTGTGATGGAAGTTCCCACCGCCCCTTCATAGGTTTCTGGATTGATACCCAGAATATTACCGGCTACTATCCTTCCCTGGCGATTTGCAGGACCTGCCAGAGGTATATTAACCCGTTCTTTGAGAATACAATGGTTGATTTCAACTGCATCACCAACGGCATAAATATCCGGATCGGAGGTTTGCAGGAATTCGTTGACCTTAATTCCCTTAATACCCAATTCCAATCCGGCATCATTTGCCAGTTTCAACTCAGGCCTCACACCCGCTGAAAAAATGACTATACCGGTTTGAATTTTTTTTCCGCTTGTCAGTCTAACCTCAATCTCATTATTTGAGCGATTAAAAGCCTTGACAGCATCTTTTAAGTAAAGTTGAACATCATTTAGAACCAGCTCCTGATGAAGGCTGTTGGCCATATCCTTGTCGATATTCAACAAAACCTGATCGGCAAGTTCCACCAGATTAACCTGTAACCCTTTATGTCTCATATTTTCAACCATTTCAAGGCCGATGAAACCACCACCGATAACCGTTGCACCAGTGATCTTTTTTTTACTTACCCATGAAAGGATCTTGTCCATATCCGTTACATTTCTCAAAGTGAAAACCCCATCATCATTGATCCCCTCAATAGGAGGTTTAAAAGGCATTGAACCCGGAGATAATAAAAGTTTATCATACTTTTCTATGACTTCTGTTTGAGTATCAAGATCTTTTAACACGATTGATTTTTCTGATCGATTGATTTTTACGGCTTCTGTTCTTGTTTTTACGATTACATTTTGATTTTTTTGAAAGGATTCGGGCGTGTTCAAAAGTAACGATTCCCGACGGGGAATCACACCACCAATATGATAAGGCAACCCGCAATTGGCGAAACTGATATGGCTGCCTCTTTCCACCATCATAATTTCCACCTGTTCATCCAATCGCCTCAATCTGGCTGCTGCGGTTGCCCCACCTGCTACGCCTCCAACGATTATTACCTTCATATACTCACCCCGTTATTAAAGTTTTTTAATTTTAAGTTCACATAATAAGCTTATCTGCTTTCAAAGAAAGTCCTTTTTGTTATGTATATGATAGCATAAGCGATTCACCCTCTCTGAAACAACTGTTATCTTTCTTGAGATAAGTTCAGGTATATCAACAGTACGATGATGGTTATGACAAAGGGAACAGATTGAACAAGCTCATTCGGGATATCGTAAATTTGAAGCGAGTAAGACAACGACTCGCCTGTGGAGAATAAAAGAGAGCTCAGTGTTACGCCTAATACACTTTTACCACCTAAAGCCTGAGCTGCCAATGCAATCCAACCTCTGCCTGCAGTCATATCCCTTGTAAACCATGTCACGTATCCCATCGATAGAAACATGCCACCGAGTCCGGCTAAAAGTCCGCTGATGATTAGTGCAAAAGATTTAATTTTTTTAACCGATAAACCCACTGAGATGGAGGCTTCAGGATTTTCCCCCACCGCTTTCAGGTGTATGCCAAAAGGTGTTTTCTTTAACAGTATGAACACAAAGATAACCGCTGCATAGGCAATGTATGTCAGAAGATTCTGATCGTTTAATACTTGACTCAGAAAGGGAACGCGATCCAAAAAATTCAAATGTAATCGTGGAAAAGCCAGAGAATTTAGAGTTGATGTGTTCCCCTTCTGTTCAGAAAATGCTGAGAGTAAAAAAACAGTCATCCCACTTGCGAGGATGTTAATCGCAATGGCAGTAAGGATGATGTTGGCCTTGTATTTTAGGGAAAAGACGCAAAGAATGAGAGATAAAACAAAAGCGGTCAACAAGCCTCCTGCCAACCCCAATAATAAAGACTGACTCAAGGCACTGAAAAGCGTTCCTGAAAATGCTGAAAACAGCATGATTCCTTCAAGTGCAACGTTCGGGGTACCTGCCATACTGGCAACAAGTGCACCAAGAGAAGCAAAGACAATCGGTGTACTAACCCGGATAATCGTTGCATAAAAGGAACTGTCTGTGAAAATGTTTATCAGGTTAACCATCAGCCTTACTCCTTAGTTTTTGAAACATTGGTTTGAATTTTCCTCTTGAAAACAATCCTTCTGCCGTTAAAAAAATGATAATAATCCCTTGAATAACCTTAACAAGATCAGGAGAAACTTCCGTATACCTTCCCATATTCTGAGCACCCACCCTGATATAAGCTAAAAATGCTGCTGAAAGAGGAATAAAAATTGGATTCTTCGATGCCATAATAGCGACAATGATCCCATCCCATCCGTATCCGGGAGTTGAACTCCATAAAAACCTGCCATGATAACCAATTAGCTCAACGATACCGGCAGTTCCCGCAATGGCTCCGGAAAGCAGCTGTATCCTAAACAGATTCGTTTTAACCTTAATTCCCGAATAGCGTGCAAATTGCATATTGGAACCGATCATCTTGATCTTTAGTCCCCAAGGAGTCTTTTTGATGATATACCAGAAAATCATGGCAATCAATACAGCAAAAATGATACCTATATGCAGTTTGTACCTCTCGTTGATAAAAGGCAAAGAAGTTGAGGGATCAAATTTTACTGACATCAATGCCCCGGAGGTCTGATCCCTGATAGTCTTTTTTATCAGGTATATTCCCAGATATAATGCCAGGTAATTCATCATAAGGGAAACCAGGATTTCAGAGTTTTTCTTTTTTATACTGGCATATGCCGGTAAAACAGACCATAAAGCACCGATGCTGGCAGAAACAAAAAATATGATTATAAGGTGAATAAAGCCCGGTATATTTGGTATCACCGCTAAACATGAGCCTGCTACCGCTCCTGCAAACATTTGTCCTTCAGCACCCAGATTCAGGATTCCCGCATTAAAGACAAGAGCAATGGCAAGACCGGTTAAAATCAAAGGTGTCATTTCGTTCAACCATTGAGAAAAGGACATCATGTTAAAGCGAATTTCACCTGAATAAACTCTCACCAAAGGGCTTGTTAAAAATAAAAAAAAGGCGTTGTTTGTCTTTGTGAAAGCCGTTGAAAAGTTATTCATAAGATTCACATCTGTTGTGAAAAGGGTTAAAAAAAAGGTCAGAAGATAGGCTGTGCTTATTGCGAAAACGATGATTATAATTGTTCTGAGCAATCGGTTTGCCACAAGCACTTTCATGAAACCATGCTCCCTTTTTTGCCCAACATACAAGCTCCCAGCCGGTATTCATTCAAGGAATCAACTTGAGCAAATTCTTTAATTATCCTTCCCTCATAAAGAACAATGATTCGATCCGATAAATCCATCAACTCGTCCAGATCATTACTAAACAGCAGGATTGCCTTCCCATTGTTTTTTTCCAGATACAACCTTTTTCTGATAAAGGATGCGGCACGGGGGTCTATTCCTCGCGTGGGGTTATCCGCTACAATGATCTCAGATGTTTGGGATAATTCTCTGGCTAAGATGGTTTTCTGAATGTTCCCCCCCGAAAGAACGTTCAATTTAACACCGGGATTTTGAGCCTTTATTCTAAACGATCTCATTAGATTGTCAGCATAATCGTTGATTTTTCTTTTTCGAAGTTTAAAAGGGGATCCCATCCACGTTGAATCGATTTGTGTACTGAACAAATTTTCCCAAAGCGAGAGCTCTTTATCTGAACCCAGATTAAGACGGTCAGAGGGTATGTATGATACTTTCTGTTCCCTTGCTTTTACTGGGGAATAATGACCAACAGGTTCACCATGAATCTTAAAAACGCCTGTAAAAGATGACTCGTATCCGGTTACAATATTGATTATGTCACGTTGACCGCTGTCAGGCATACCTGCAAACCCTAAGATTTCACCTTTTTTTACTGTAAATGATAAATCGTATAGATTATTCTTATTCTGCTTATTCAGGTTGACCTTTTGAAAAGACAGTGCCTTAGAATCCGAAGAAGGTGTTTGAACCGTTGGATTTAAATTGTTAAAACCATCTTTGAAGAGCATTTTGAGCAAATCATCTGTTTTGAGACTTGATACAGCCTGATCATATGTTCTCAAAACTTCGCCTTCACTCATAATAGTAACGAAATCGCCTATCAACATGGCCTCATTTATTTTATGGGTGATTAGTATGATTGTCTTTCCGTCATTTTTCAGCTTCCCGATGATGTTAAACAAACTATCGCGTTCCTGGGGTGTAAGTAAGGCCGTGGGTTCATCCATGATAATCAAATTGGCTCCTCTTATCAACGTCTTGATGATTTCTATCATTTGTCGTTGAGAAGTCGAACAATCACCCGCTGAAATGTAAGGGGGCAAACTCATATCGTATTGAGTAAGGAATTTGTCCATCTGATCTTTCATTTTCTTGTAATCCGTAAAAAAAAGCCTTTTGGGTTCAATCCCCAAAAAACAGTTTTCAAGAATGGAAAGGGAGGGTACTAATTTGAAATGCTGATGTATCATGCCAATTCCGGTGTCAATAGCATCAGCCGTGGAATTAAACCGCCTGTTTTTTCCCATGTATCTGATAATTCCCGAATCAGGTTGAACCATACCAAACAGGATGTTCATTAATGTTGTTTTTCCTGCCCCATTTTCACCAAGAATGACATGGACACTTCCCTTTTCAATAGAGAGGTTGATCTGCTTGTTGGCGACTACGCCATTCGGGTATACTTTGCTTATATTCTTAATGATTAGAAGCGGTTCATCAGAAACCGACATCTTTCACCTCGCTTGTTCCAAAAGTCTTCTGTAAGCAAATTCGTTTCCATGAATGGTGGAACGGATCAAATCACCGGTCGTCAGCATACCAAATATGAAGCCTGCGTTGAAAGCATCCCCTGCTCCTATGCTATTTGTTGCATTCAAGCGCTTTTTAATCGGGACTTTTTGTTCATGAGTGGGATTTATCAAAGTGGCTCCCTCTTGGCCTTCCTTGACAATGATCGTGTTTCGTATGTCTTTTTCCAGGTATATGTCTATTGTATTTAATAAATCAAACTCCTCTCGATTGGGGAGAAAAAAATCCGTATATTGGAGGGCGTTGACAAGTTCTGTCGGATTATTCTTTATTGTATTGGTTCCCGGATCGAGTGAAACCGATATTCCACGCTTCTTCGCTTCTTTCATTGCAAATGTAGCCCGTTCATATTGTTCTCTAACGGTAAAAAGATAGCCTGAGACATGCAACCAATTTGTTTTTTCCACAAATTTTCTATAAATGTCCAAATTCAACGGAATCGGTTTTTTTGATCTGGAAGAAATCATGGTGCGTTTACCATCAGGTGATAATAAAATGTAGATCTTTCCCGTGTTTGTTTCCTCCTGAAAAATAAATGTATCATCCAGTTTCTTTTCTTTTAACATGTCTTTGATTTGAAGGCCGGTGGAATCTTTACCAAAAGTGGAGAGCAATAGAGGGTGAAGCCCTGTTTTTGTTAACTCATAGGCTGTGTTGAAAGCCGACCCTCCCAGGTTGAATTGTTCTTTTTTGAGAGTCACTTCACTATCTTCAAGGGGAAATTCATCTACAACCAATAAAATATCTAATATAATATCACCGATAATACCAATATAATACAATCCGATCACCACCTTCTACCTTATTATACCTGAGATACTTTGAATATAAATCATGACCCTTTCCCCGGTAAATGAATCTGGTAATAATCAACATTCGATGTTATAATCAGATACAACGATTGAAAAACGGGGTGAGAATAATGGAGATCACATTCTTGGGAACTGCGGGAGCGATTCCTACAGCAAATCGAACCAACACTTCCATCTGGATTGAAAATAATAAAACGGCTTTATTGATTGACTGCTCCGGTGATATTCTTCACAAAATAAAAAAATATGCCCTCCATCACGAAAGACTTGAGCATGTCATCATTACCCACGGTCACATTGATCATACATTTGCCCTTCCCTCGTTGTTGGAATCATTAAGGTTACAGGGTAGAAAAAAAACAATTCATCTGCATATTTGTGAAGCAGCTTTCGAACGACAATATCAGATATTAGAACTATGCAATTTATTGCATAGAGAAGATGCTTTTCCCATTGTCTTTCATACGATACCCTTAATTAACAACTATCATCTGCTTGCAACTGAAGGGCTTGATTGTTTCACAAATCCGGTGAAGCATCTGATACCCAATGTGGCTGTGAGACTGTCAAATGGCTTCAAAAGCCTAACGTATTCTTCTGACACGGAACCATTTGAAGGATTTATCGAGTTTGCCATGAATACTGATGTTCTGATTCATGAATGTATGAACGCAAAATGGTTCAGCGAGACTGTAACCGGGCATTCAAGAACAGATCAAGTGGGGATGACAGCCAATAAGGTGAAGGCTAAGAGTCTTTATCCCGTGCACTTTTCTGAAAAAATTGATGAAGATTTGGAAAAATTTAAAGAGGAAATCGCATTGGAGTATAAGGGAAATATTGTGATACCATATGACGGGTTTAAATTCAGATTAAAAGATGATAAAATAGAAAAAATCTGAACGAAACAACAAAATACGGGGAGGTTTGCAATGACAAAACAAGAATTTTGGAAATTTATCGAGGAAAACGAAGTACTGTTCGTTGACCTGAAAGTAGTTGACTTTTACGGTGGATGGAAGCATGTGACGCTTCCGATCGAAACGGTAAATGACAAACTGTTTGAGAACGGTATCGGATTTGACGCATCGAATTTTGGCTATGCAGTTGTTGAGAAAAGCGACATGGTCATGATACCGGATTTGGATACCGTTATTTTAGATGATTTTGGTGAATACGAAACCGCTTCCATCATCTGCGATGTGTACGATCCCCATAGTGGAGAAAGATTTGATCAGGATCCCAGAGGCATTCTCACAAAAGTTATTGAGAAGGTGAAAGAAGAAGGGATTGCTGATGAGATATTATTTGGGCCTGAATACGAATTCCACGTTTTAGATGAAGTGGCACATGAAGTAAAACCTAACAGTATTATGCTTCGCATCGACAGTTGTGAAGGTTTTTGGAATTCAGCAGAAACCGGCGAATATCTGATTGGGAAAAAACGAGGTTATCACAGAACTGCTCCTTTTGATAAATTTTTCGTCTTGAGAAATGAAATTGTGAATGAACTTGTTAGACTGGGGATAGAGGTCAAATATCATCATCACGAAGTTGGAACTGCACAACTTGAGATTGAAACCAATTTCATGGATGCAAAAAGGGCCGCAGATGCAACCCTTTTAACAAAATACATCATCAGAAACATCGCCCTTGAGCACGGCTTTCTGGTTACTTTTTTACCCAAACCCATTTACAACGAGGCTGGTAACGGCATGCATGTCCATCAATTCATGAGAAAAAACGATCAAAACATCTTTGCAGGGGACAAGGTTTATGGTCTCTCAGAACTGGCCCTTAACTACACAGCGGGAATACTGAAGCATTCCAGGGCATTATTGGGTTTTTCCAATCCCACAACGAACTCATATCGCCGGCTTGTACCGGGGTTTGAAGCACCAACAAATGCCGTTTTTGCCCTCGCTAACAGAACATCTGCTGTAAGAATACCCGGTTATGTTAAAGATGATGCCAAAAGAAGGATCGAATTCAGGACCATTGATGCAACATGTAATCCCTATCTGGCTTTTGCAGCAATGATTATGGCCGGAGTAGACGGTATTTTGAACAAGATCGATCCTACAGAAGAGGGATACGGACCCTATGACGGAGATTTGAGTAAATCCATACAACACCCGCTTCCCAAAAATCTTGAAGAAGCCGTTCTTGCGTTGAGACAAGATCACGATTTCCTTAAAAGGTGGAATTTATTCCCTGAGGAAATGATAGAGAAATGGGTGGAAAAGAAGT
>CAZRYM010000002.1:0-84469 GCA_964604305.1 uncultured Thermotogaceae bacterium
ATTCTGGCTGAGACTATGGTAAGATATACACGAGAACTGGGGGATTGGATATCAAGTACGATGAATTTTTTTTAAAAGGCAATTGTGTTAATCTTAAATTTGATATTCAGTTTTTTGCCAAAGATCCTGATAAAACTGAGAAAGCCACTCCGAGAAGACGGCAAAAGGCAAGAGAAGAAGGGCAAGTTGCCTATTCCAAAGATCTTGCCATGGGGATTGTTTTTTTGGGTGTCATTGTTGTATTGCGTATGATGATTCCCATGGTATATAAGGGAATAGAACAAATGCTGATCTTTTTCTGTGCTCTGCCCAATCTTGGTGATTACAGGGAATATACCGCTCTGGGTCAATATATCTCTTTAAACAGTCAGGATCTGATGTGGGGTCTTGTCATCGTATTATTGTCAGGAGTTCTTATAGCTGTTGTAACCGGGTTTGCGCAGACCAAGGGACTGCTGGTTTTTAAAAAGGCCTTCAAATTTGATTTGAATAAGATTAATCCCATTGAAGGTTTTAAGCGGCTGTTTTCCTTGAGATCGGTCATCGAACTCCTCAAAAACCTTGCAAAACTTGCTCTATTGGGATTCATCGGCTTTTCATTTATTAACGGCATCTGGTCTGTGTTATTCCTCTTGCCTGATTACTCAATGGAACAATCCCTGATCTTTTTAGCGGACTCTCTTTATCAGATGGCTTTAAGAATTGCTCTGGCTTTGATCGTTTTGGGGTTTGTTGATTTTTTCTATCAAAGATGGGAGTTAGAACGTGATATCAGGATGTCAAAGAAAGAGATTAAAGATGAAAGAAAGGACATAGAAGGGAATCCGGAAATAAAGAGAAAGCAACGACAAATGATGTCTGAAATGTCCCAGAGAAGAATGATGGAGGAAGTTCCTTCGGCTACCGTAGTGGTAACGAACCCCACTCATTTGTCTATCGCCATAAGATTTGAATTGGAAAAGATGAATGCACCTCTGGTGGTGGCAAAGGGTGCTGATAATATGGCCTTGAGAATACGTGAGATTGCCAAGGAATACAACGTACCTCTATATGAAGATAAAGCTTTGGCTCGGGAGCTATATGATAGAGTGGAAATAGGTGAGGAAATACCCAACGATATGTATAGAGCTGTTGCAGAGGTATTGGCGTTTATTTTCAAAAATTCAGGAAGGGTGTAGAGTGTGAAAAACCAGGATGTCATTGTTTCATTGATGGTTGTGGGCATTATCTTTTTGATGATTTTGCCGGTCCCCACATTCCTCTTAGACTCCTTTCAAATGATAAATATCTCATTTTCTCTTGTGATCATACTTTCAACTATGTATGTGACATCAGCACTGGAGTTGTCTTCTTTCCCGAGTATTTTGCTGGTAGTGACTCTGTTGCGGTTGTCTTTGAACATTACCTCAACCAGATTGATTCTGTTGAACGGAAATAATTTTGACGGAAAGGTTATTAAAACCTTTGGAAATTTTGTTGTTAGCGGTAATTATGTTGTTGGTTTAATCATCTTTCTGATTCTCGTTATTATTCAATTCATCGTGATTACAAAAGGAGCTGAAAGGATTTCAGAAGTTGCAGCTCGATTTACCCTTGATGCCATGCCCGGTAAGCAAATGAGTGTGGATGCAGATTACAATGCCGGTTTGATCACTGAAGATGAAGCCAGAAAAAAACGAGAGGATATTCGAAGGGAAGCGGATTTTTACGGGGCTATGGACGGTGCCAGTAAATTTGTTCGAGGAGATGCTATAGCAGGAATTATCATCGTTTTTATCAATATCATCGGGGGATTAATCATTGGTGTGGTTCAGCTGGGGATGGATGTTGCTGAGGCGGCTCAGGTTTTCACTCTGCTCACCGTAGGAGATGGTTTGGCTTCACAGATTCCCGCGTTACTTATATCAACTTCAAGTGGTATCCTGGTGTCAAGATCGGCATCTGAATCAAATCTAGGAAATGATATGCTACGGGAATTGGCCAGCGAGACCAAGGTTTTGTATTTGACCGGAGGTGTTTTGCTCTTTTTAACCCTCTTCACCCCCTTACCGACTATTCTTGGTCTTCTTATCGGAGGCGGTTTGATCTTGATTGCCTATTTTACATCTCAGAAGGAAAAAGAAACAGCTGTTGCAGCTGCAGGTGGTGCTGGTGGTGGTTTTGCAGGCCTTGAAGGTCCAAAAGGAAAGGGACCTTCCGGTGGAGAGGGAGAAAAGGCCGAAGCACCAAGTGCGCCTTCCTTAACATCGGCTGAAGAAGTTTCTGAGATTATCCAATCGGATACTCTGGATGTGGAGTTTGGCTATGGTATTTTGCCTTTGGCCGACCCGGGGCAAGGAGGAGACCTCTTAGACAGGATTACAATGGTCAGAAAACAAACGGCGTATGAGTATGGCCTTATTTTAAGTCCAATCCGTGTAAGGGACAGTGTTTTGTTAAAAGCAAACGAATATATGATAAAATTAAAGGGGACCGAATTAACTAAATATGAGCTTTGGCCGGATAGGTTGTTGGCGATTAATCCCGGGACAGCACAAGGGGTAATGCCGGGGATAGCCAGTAAAGAACCGGCATTTGGGTTAGAGGCTTATTGGATTGATGAAACTCAAAGAGATCAGGCGACCAGTCAGGGTTATACAGTGGTAGATCCCCCTAGTGTTTTTGCAACACATTTTTCTGAAATTGTTAAACAACATGCCCATGAGCTCCTTGGCAGAAAGGAAATGGACTTATTGATCAAGGGGTTGAAAGAGAATTTTTCCGAACTTGTCGAAGAAGTTATCCCGGATATTCTTAAAATTTATGAGGTTCAACGGATTCTTCAAAACCTTTTACGTGAAAGGGTTTCAATCAGGAATCTGCCGTTGATTTTTGAAACGATTTCAGAATATGCTGAGAAAACCAAAGATATTGATTATCTGACTGAGTTTGTCAGACGTGCATTAAAGAGACAAATTTGTATAGCAAATAGATCAGATGATGGTCAAATTCATGCTGTTGGAATAGATCCAAATCTTGAAAGACAATTATCTTCTCAGGTTAGAGAGACTGAAGACGAGAGATATCTGGCCCTTAATCCGGATTTAATGCAGCAGTTAGTAGATAAGTTTTCCAAGGGTGTGGAAAAGATCATGCAAAAGGGATATATGCCAGTTATTGTTTGTTCGGGAAATATCAGAATATATTTATACAAAGCACTTGAGAAATCGCTTCAAAGTATAGCCTTTATTTCCTATGAAGAACTTGTAGACGACATTCCCTTTAGTGTGGAAACGGTGATTAAAATATGAAGATAAAAAAATACGTGGTAGATGATGTCAAAACAGCTTTAAAAAAAATAAAAAACGAACTTGGCGAAGATGCTGTTATCCTTCAAACAAGAAAATTCAAAAAAGGCGGGTTTTTAGGGATTGGCAGGAGTGTCAAATATGAAGTCACAGCTGTGGCAGATGACAGAGAGAAGAAAAGAGAAAATAGATCCCAGGAATCCAGAGGCGAGTATGACGGTTGGGTGGACAGCAAAAAACTCTATGAATTGAAAAAGATACTTTCCCAAAACAGCATGATCAAGAATGAAGATACACAGCAAAACACAAATTCAACTAACAAGAGAAATGACTATAACCCTTCTATTCCGGAGATTGATTATCAAAGGCCTGTTAAAAGAACAAACTCACAGAATTCTTATCCGGAAAACCGTTGGAGTACGCTAAATAACCAAATGGTAAAGTCAGAAGACAAACAAGGTGTTTCTGTTACCGATTATAAGTCTATTAACGAAATGAAAAAAGAGATGCTTTCCATCAAGCGAATCATGCAGGATCTTTCGCTGAAGATGGACAAAGATTCTTATTTACCGGGAATTCCCGAAGAGTACAAGAAAATATACAAGGCGTTAAAACGACACGAAGTAAATGATGATATTGCCAGAAAGATTGTAGAGTCTTTAAGAATAGTGACTCAGGATAAGAATATCAGTACGATGGAATTCGAAAAGAAATTTGTGGATATTTTACACCCCATTATAAAGACCGAAAACCCTTTAAAGGATTATGATAAAGGGGATATTATCTTTTTTGTGGGGCCTACGGGTGTAGGTAAGACCACCACACTGACAAAAATTGCGGCGATGCTTTCTCTCGAGATGCGTAAAAAAGTTGGGATACTCACTATTGATACTTATAGAATAGCGGCTGTAGACCAGCTTAAAACAAGCGCGGATATAATGGGCATTGAAGTTGGGGTGGCATATAATCCCGGCGAATTGAGAACCATGCTTGAAAAATTCATGAATTATGACTTGGTCCTCGTTGACACTGCGGGAAGAAGCCAAAAAAACGAGATGCAGATGTCTGAATTAACAAGATATCTTCAGATAGTGAATCCAAAATACATTTTTTTGACTGAAAGTATGAATGTGAGAAAAAGCGATTTATTTGACATCATTGAACAATTTTCAGTTGTCTCACCGACGCATATCATATTAACAAAATCTGATGAAACAAATTGCTATGGTTCAATTGTAGAGATAACGAACAACTATGATATACCCGTGGCTTTTGTGACAAATGGACAGAGAATTCCGGAGGATATAATGATTGCAGATTCAAAAAGACTTGCTTCGATCATTGTTAAAGAGGTGTTAAAAAATGCCCGATCAAACTGAAACTCTTAAACAGGTTGTTGCAAGTCAAAGCCTTGAAATAATTTTAGTTGCCAGCGGTAAAGGTGGAGTTGGAAAAAGTGTTATTGCCACCAATCTGGCTGTCTCTCTTGCGAAAAATCAAAAAAATGTGCTTCTTTTTGACGCAGATGCGGGTTTTGCAAACGCAGACATCCTTTTAGGTGTGACGACCAAAAACACCTTGCGAGATTATTTGATCAGTGATATGGAACTGAAGGATGTGATTTATCCCACACGATACGGTGTTTGGCTTTTAAGCAGTGGGACAGATGTACAGGATCTGATAGCTTTCAGAAAAGAGCCCAAGAGCAGATTCATTGATGATTTCATGCATATGGCGCTTGATATGAATTATGCGATTGTAGATACGGGAGCCGGATATACTGAAGAACTCATCTCTTTTTATTCAGCAGCGGATAAACTGTTTCTTGTAACAACTCCCGAGCCGACAGCCCTTATGAATGTTTATACTTTAGCCAAAGTATTATCCAATAACGGTATTTTCCCTGAACTTTATCTCATTATGAATCAATCGAGAAATACCTCAAAAGACATCAAGGTCTTGGACAGGTTTTCTTATGTTATTGAGAAATTTGCCGGATGGAAAGTCCAGGAAAGATTTATCCTGAGAAGCGATAAGTCGGTCAGCAATAGTGTTATCAAACAGGTTCCGCTGATTGAGCTTTATAAACACTCTCAACCGGCACAGACCATTGCCAGACTCACTGACCAGGTATTAAAAGATGAATTGGATGAAAAGAATGAGGATGGCGGTTTCCTGACAAAGATTAAGAAACTATTTGGAATAAAGTAGGCTGTTGGATTTGATTGAAAAAGACAGAAAACTATCTTATCTAATGTCACTGGGGCATTGGGAAGTGTCTTTATTAAATGATTCCAAGAATATTTCCGCAGTTTATATTGGCAAATATAAAAGGCATTTGCTATTTGAAACCAGTAAACTATATAATAAAAATGATATAACCGGGAAGTCAATAGATTTTAAGATTTTTCTTCCGTCATTTATTATTTCCGGCAGTGGAACATGTGTTAAGATTGCAGAAGTGGAAGGTATTAGAAATGAAGTAGTCATCCGATTTATGCTGGATCCTGAGAAGATGAGGATCAAACAGCAACGACATTATAAGAGACTGCCGGTTTTTGAAAAGGCGAGATTTGAACTGAAACATCAAACTGTAAATGTAATTGTGAAAGATATTTCATTACAGGGAATAGGTTTATATACCACAGAAAGAATCAGAGGTGAAACCGGGATTCTGACCTTTTTTAGCAATAATTTGATGTTAAATGTTCAAAAGATACATGAGTTTACCGATTTTAACCTTTTTCAATACGGCATGAAATTGATTTCGGATGAAAATAATCAGAAGTTAAAAGCTTATTTGCTATCGATTCATGAGAAAATAAGATCACTGGATTTTGTTTTATAGAAACCGATTTTAAGGATTGATATGATGGATTACCTAAATTCAAAAGTATCAACAGAATCTGTATTGTCAGTTGGAAAGCCTTTGTTGTTGGATATTTCAGATCCTGAGCTTGCAGGAGTTTATAAAAGCAGTATTTTTGAACTGGATTTTCAAAGAGGGGTTATGACAATAGGCATGCCCAGTTATAAGGGGCAATTTGTTCCAATACCTGCGGGTGTCAGTGCTTACGTTAAGATGTTTGACAGAAGCTCGATGTATGTGTTTATGTCAAAGGTTATCTCTTACAAAAAAAACGATGAGGGTTTTTTAATCACCTATATGACTATTCCCGATCAGGCGAGAAAAATACAGAGGAGACAATTCGTCAGGATTCCTTTTTTTCAGAAAGGTTTTTTTACTTTACAACCCGGACCTATCAAACCTTTGTCAGAAAACCTAAAAGACGAGTTGGTTGAAAAAAAGGCTGAAAAAGAGTTAGAAGAGTATAATTTTATCACGAAGGACTTAAGTGCAAACGGTTTACAAATTGTTACAAAACCAAGATTGAACGCAAGTACTAAGGTTTATATCAATTTGGAAATTGGAGGCGGCATAAACCTGGAAAATCAGGAATCTAAAATCGTAAGAAAAGACATGTCTATCGACACTGCAAATAATATTTACGGCGTTCAATTTGTTTCCATGTCAAAAAGTAAAGAGGATAAATTGGTGAAATATATTTTCCACCTTCAACAGGAAAGAAGAAAGAAAGAAAAACAATTGAAAGAGGGGAGTTAAGCATATGTCAGTTTATGATAAATTGGAACCATTTCATTTTGAAGCGCTAAAGGAGATAGGAAACATAGGTACAGGAAACGCAGCTACTTCTTTGTCTACTATGATGGGCAAGAAAGTAGATATAACCGTACCGAATGTTTCGGTGGTTGAGATTTCAAAGATTCCATTTATGTTTCAAGATCCGGAAAAAGTGACAGTGGGGATTCAAATGAGTTTTTTTGAAGATTTAAACGGACAACTCCTTTTAATATTCGATGCTGAACCGGCTAAACAGATTTTAAAATTACTCATCGGCCAGGGAAGTGATGATCTGACTCAGATGGATGAAATGCAAAAGTCAGTTTTTTCTGAGTTAGGCAATATCGTATGCGGTTCTTATTTGGTTTCCCTTTCCCAATTTACCAATCTAAATTTAAATTCAGAAGTACCACAGGTAACCTTTGACATGGTGTCCGCCATAGTGGCTGAATCATGTCTGACTTATGCCGAAGAGGAAGATAAAAGCATCGTCATTGAAACGGAATTCGATATAGAATCTCAAGTAAATGTAGAGGCGTATCTTTTTCAAATCATGGAACCGAATTCCATTCCGAAATTATTGAAGAGCATCGGGATGTGAAGTGAATGGGACAAAAGAAGATCATCGGTATTGGTGAGTATGTAGCAGCCAAAAATCCGCAAATACTCGTTACCCTGGGTCTGGGATCATGCGTTGGAGTTTGTCTGATTGATAAAAAGGCTGGAGTTGGAGGCTTGATCCACGTCATGTTACCGGATAGTGGAGGAAAAAGTGTTGGTAAACCAGGGAAATATGCCGATACAGGTATACCAATCCTTATCGAGGATATGAAAGGCCTGGGCGCAGCTCCCGGCAGCCTTGAGGCAAAAATTGCCGGAGGTGCTGCCATGTTCAAAAAATCCGGTTCCACAATGGAAGTGGGTAAGCGTAATGTGGAAGCGGTTAAAAAGATGCTTTCCAAGTTGAAAATTAAGATAAGAGCCGACGATACCGGTGGTAATCGGGCCAGAAGCATAGAGTTTAATGTTAGTACGGGTATTTTGAATGTGAGAAAGGTTGGCGGAGGAGAAAAAACGGAAGTGTCGCAAATCTGAGGTGTTATAGATGAATTCGAATTCCTACGGAAAATACCAGAAAAACATGACTTCTAATGACTTGATCAAACATTTCCTTCCGCGAATAAAAGCGATAGCCATCTCGCTTAAAAGTTCATTACCAGAAAACGTCGAATTGGACGATTTGGTTCAGGAGGGGTTAATTGGCCTGCTGAACGTCCGTGAAAGATACGATCCAACACGAGGAGCTTCATTTTTTACATTTGCCATGAAACGGGTCAGAGGTGCTATGTATGATTATTTACGGAAAATCGATTGGATCCCCCGCAATACAAGACATCTGATTAAAAAGGTCGAGTCCGGAATGATAGAGCTTCAAAGTGAAGACGGTGAGTTCCCATCCAATGAGCGAATTCAAAAACATCTTGGTTTAACTGAGAAAGAAGTTACCCTTGCTTTAAACGAAATGTCTCGAAGACAATTGTTAAATCTTGACGGGTTTTTATCTGATGATTCCGACGATTTCACCGAAATTTTTTCATCCAAAACAAATACACCTGAGGAAGAATATTTCAAAGAAGAGCTTACAGAGCACCTGCGAGAGGAAATCGAATTATTAAAAGAACGGGAACGACAGATATTGTCATTATATTACGTCGAAGAACTGAACTTTAAAGAAATTGCTGAGATTTTATCTGTGACAGAATCACGTATTTCGCAAATTCACAGGAGCATCATGTTGAAACTGAAGGAAAGAATGAATATTTTCCTTGGAAGGCAAGAGGCGGATTAATGTGACCGGACCTGTTGAAATGCAAACTAATTTCGTTAGGGCACCCCATACAGCTCAACAAGTGGCAAATCAGACAAGTGCTGAGAACGCTGCTTATACAACGATCGCTCAAGAACAATCAGAAGAGGCAAAAAGGAAAAGTGAATCAACTCGAAATTCAAAGAAAAGCGAACAGGAGGAGACCAAGAACTCCACTGATGAACAGAAAAAAAACGCTTATCTTCGTCGAGACTTAAAAGACAATAAGAAGAAAGAAGAAAAGATAGTCGAAGATGAGTTCAGAGGTCATTTTTTGGATATTCACCTGTAAGATTTCAATGTTCTTTTTAAATAAAATTCTCCCGATTTGAGGTGTTTCTATGTCAGATGTTAACATGAGTCTCGGATACATGATGGTCACCAGAACACCGGATAATGAATATGTTGGTGGAATAATGGTGACAGATCCATATGCTATTCCTGTGGAATTTAAATATTCTGAACCAATCAAACCAACAGGATTACAGAAGATATTATACGGTAATTCCATAGAAAAATATTTGTTGGTGGATGTCATAGCCAAAAAGTTGCTGCAAAACATTGAAGAAAAACCTAAATTCATCCTAATTGAAGATTCCAGATTACTGGACATCCAATTCAAAATGCCTATCATATATATCTGTATACCCTCAAAAGGTTCAGAGGATTCAAATGAAACGAAAATCCGCGAAGAACTGAGCAAAGAGACGCTGGAGAGCGGATATGATATCATCTTTAACGGAACACTTACCAGTGATGATATCAAGTGGCTTGAAAGAATTTCAGATGAAATTGATATTATGGAACCTTTCCACAGACTCAAGGAGGCTTTGAATTACGTTTGTTCAGAAGAATAGGCGATTTTCTAAAAGATATTACGGAAACCATCAAAAGGGAGCGTGGGAAGCTTCAGATCAATTCAGATAAGGTTGAGTTTGAGTTTAAAACAGGTTCTTTAATGTCACCAAACTCTATTGTAAGTACAAAAGGCAGTCAATCACTTCAAGAGATGTTTAATCCATTGGATATTAATGAAAGCTCCCCAACAATTAATGTTAAAGGAACATCTGATCATTCTCATTCCCCCGGCATATCTTCAGCAACAACCTCTTTCAGCGTAAATATTGATAGATTGAGAGAAAGCAGAATGGATGATTCAGTGAAAAGTTGTTCATGTGAATTTGAAGGAAACCTGGCTTTTAAGGAACTGGAAATTGACAATTATGAAGAAACTGAACTTGTGGGTGTGGATTTTAAAAATGACAACAAAATCAAGGCAAAGGTAAAAAACGCAGCAGATGTGAGCAGTTTTGAACTTTCTGTACGGGGAAAGGATTTGAAACCTCAAGAATCGAAAATAACAACCAGTGTTATTAGAAAACCGACAACCATAAAGAGTTTAAAAACAGAAATAGAAAAAAAACAAAGTGCTGCTTTTCATTTTGAAAATTCTGTGGTCATGAATGCCCTAATAGATAATTACACACCTTTATTCGATGTTAAATGTTATCAAAGCCTTGCCTGTATCATGAGATTTCCGATAAAAAGAACCAGAGTATCAAAAAGCGGTTATGAAACAGAGGAGCTGAAACGAGCCCTCAGTTTTATTGTGAAAAGATACCAAAACAGCGGGAAATTAAATATTGTTGGGATTTATAAAAACGTTCCCATTGATGCAGCAGAAAGATTGACCTTTTCCGGAGGTAGAGATTTGTTTTTTTACATGAAAAAGGGAACTTTTAAAAGGCCCATTTTGATGGATGTGCTCATCGTAAAAACCAAAGAAGGAAGATATCATGTTGGTCCAATCGTTAGAGAAGCTTAAGAAAAAAAAGATTTCCAAAAAAAGTGTTATTGTTGCCGGCGAAGCGGGTTTTTACGACAAGGCACCCGGGATTGTTCAAGCATTAATAGAAAACAATAAGGGACCGCATGTCATTGTCTTGCCCGATTTGAAATACTATAGAAAATTTCTGGAATCTGCGAATCAGGATCATTACCAATTGTTTCCCCCTTTGGATGTTCTTCCGTTTGAACCGGTTGGAGCTTCCTTTTCAACCTTAAGGTCAAGAATGAAAACGCTGTTGAATTATCAAACAGATGACAGACCTATTTTGACCACAACGCTGGGGTTATTACAAAAAACCATAAGTGCTAAAGAATTGAAACAAAAGATAATGCGTGTAAAGGTTTTAGATAAGATAGGCGTTCATCAAATCAGGAATTTTCTGGAAAAAACCGGGTATGAAAACGTTTTTTCAGTCAAAGATCCGGGAGAATTTTCAGTTAAAGGTTTTATCGTTGATTTTTACCCCTTACATTCCGAAAATCCCTTGAGGATAGAGTTTTTTGATGATGAGATCTCCGAGATTCGAACCTTTCATCCCGAGACTCAGCGGATGATCAAAAAGCTGGATCAATGTCTCATATCCCCAGCAAAAGAATTGATATTCGATGAGGAAAACGAAGAGGCCTTCAAAGAAAGAATTGGAACATTGGAACTTAAATATCCAAACAGTGAATTTCTGGAGGATCTGGAAACGCATCCACTTGATTATGCAGCGCTTTCCCCCTTATTCCTAAAGTCATCTATTCCGGTAATAACATTGTTTTCAGATTACAGGTTTATTTTTGTCGATGTGGAGGATTCCATGGAGGCGATGAACCAATACGAGAAGGACCTTTTTGATATCTTTCCCAATACCGAATACCGGGAAATATATTATCATTTTTTGAGAATCAGCGAATCCATGCTTTTGAGAACAAATGAATGGGTCAATTTGACCAAGGTCGAACCTCAGTTTGACGATTCTGCATTGAATCTCGGTGTCTACGAATTGATTCATCTGGATACTGCCGGTATCAAACCCTCTAAAAAGATGCGAAAGACTTCTAAATTTCTTGAATATGAAACGGAAAAAATCATCGATGAAGACACTTTGGAACTGGGAACCCTGATTGTGCATGAGGATTATGGAATAGGTAAATACAAAGGAAATGAGGTTATTACAAATTATGCGGGTACACGGGAGTACCTGAAACTGGAATATGCCGATGATGTTTCCATATTTGTTCCGGTGGAGAATATCGATAGAATCCACACCTATGTTGGTGATGAAAATCTCATCAAACTGACTAACCTAAAAAGCAAAACATGGTCCAACACGAAAAAGAAAGTTCGAGAAGATATCGAACAGAAAATAGAAGAACTGATTAAATTGTATGCCATAAGAACTCGAACGCAAGGCCTTTCGATGAAAGGTGATCCGGAACTTGAAAAGAAGTTTTTCGATAGTTTTCCACATATTGAAACCTCGGCACAGGATAAAGCCATTGCAGAAGTCTTTAAAGATATGGAGGAAGAACAACCCATGGACAGGCTTATCTTTGGAGATGCGGGATCCGGTAAAACAGAGGTAGCCATGCGGGCCGCTTTTCGATCTGTTTGTTCGGGCTGTCAGGTGGCGATGCTGGTACCGACAACGGTGTTGGCAAAACAGCATTTTACAGTGTTTGAGGGGAGAATGTCGGAATTTGGTTTAACTGTCAAATTATTGGATAGATTTGTCACATCCAAACAACGGAGCGGAATTATCAAAGGAGTTAAGGAAGGCGCGGTAGATATCTTAATCGGAACACATTCTCTTCTTTCCAAAAACATCAAATACCAAAATCTTGGTTTGCTTATCATCGATGAAGAGCAGAAATTCGGCGTCCTTCAAAAGGAAAAGATTAAATCTTTCAAGGAGAAAATCGATGTATTAACCCTTTCCGCAACACCGATACCCAGGACACTTTATATGGGTTTATCCGGGATAAAAAATATGTCAATCATCGATACCCTTCCGCCGGGACGTATCCCCATCGAAGTGACAAGTTCACCATATAATGAAAAACTAATCAAAACAGCTGTTCTCAGAGAGGTTTCCAGAGGGGGCCAGGTTATTTACGTTCACAATCGAGTTGAAGATATCGAGGAAATTTTTGAAGGTCTTAAAAAAATGATACCA
Organism: uncultured Thermotogaceae bacterium; assembly: GCA_964604305.1. GTDB lineage: Bacteria > Thermotogota > Thermotogae > MWEM01 > MWEM01 > JASUTC01. The sequence continues at coordinate 12,808 of CAZRYM010000002.1, forward strand.
GATATCAAATGTGGACTAGCCCATGGACAGATGAAAAAAAGCCAATTTGAAAGTTCTGTCAATGCGTTTTACGATGGTGAAACGGATATGCTGATCTGTACTACCATCATCGAAAGTGGTGTTGATATACCGAATGCCAACACACTTGTTATAGACGATTCTCACAGATACGGGCTTTCACAGCTCTATCAGTTAAGGGGAAGAGTCGGTCGAAGTGATAGAAGGGCATATGCTTATTTCCTCTATCCAAGAAAAACACGTTTAAAACCCGAAGCAGTATCAAGGTTAGATGCCATTGTGTCTTTTCATGGGGCCGGGAGCGGATTACAATTGTCCATGAGGGATATGGAAATACGTGGCATCGGTAATATTCTTGGAATGGAACAGCATGGTGAGATCAACACCATCGGATTACACCTTTACAGACAGATTCTTGATGATGTGATGATCAAACACGGCCTCAAAGATAAAAAAGAAGAAGAAACCATGGAGATGAAACCCACAGTCAATGTTGAATTGAAAGGATTCTATTTCGAGATACTGATACCGGAGGAATACATTGAAAACAACATCGAAAGGATGAAAATATATAGAAAGATAGCACTCTGTGAACGGATTGAGGATTTTGACGATATTCTTCAGGAAATAGAAGATAGATTTGGAAAAGTACCTGAACAAATAAAGAGTCTCTTGTTCTACTCTCAGATGAAGTTTATGGCCGGATGCCTTGGTATTTCAATTATTGAAAAGATTACCGGTACTGGCCAATACCGGTTGATATTCAAAGACATCAAATCAGCAGATCTTTTTTCCCTGGGAAAACACAAAGGTTTCATTAATCGGGAAGAAAGACAAGCGATTATTTTTTCCAAGAAAGATTATGAACTCCATAAGATAATTCAAGAAAATTATAAAGGAGATGTAAATTAAAATGGAAAAAAAAGTCAGGGTAACCGTTCTCATGGACGATCTAGCGGGAAAAATCCGCAATATTCGAGCTCATCATGGTTTGTCATTTTTATTTGATATAGAATATCCCGGAGGAAACACATTTAAATTGTTATTTGATACGGGCACCAATGGCACTGATCTCTTGAATAATATGACTGTTCTCGGTGTCAATCCGGATGATATAGATGCTGCCATGATCACTCACAAACACTACGACCACTCAGGTGGATTACCTCAAATACTTGAGGCCAGGACAAAGCCGTTAACGGTCTTTACAGGAGAAGACTTTTTTGTGCCTGCCTTTTCAAAAAATCCATGGAAGACAGCAGGGGTTGAATATTCCAAAAACGAACTGGAAGATAAGGGGGCTGTACTTGTTGAAATTGATGAGCCTTTTGAAATTTCACCGGATGTTCTCATCAGCGGCAGATTTACAAATATAGACAGTCGCTTCGAGAATATTCAAGGGTATACCAGAATTAAATCCGGTAAACCCCAAGAAGAACATCAGCAAGAGGAATTGGCTCTCTATATGATTGAAGAGAAAAGGGTACATGTATTCTCCGGTTGTTCACATTCAGGGATTGTAAATATTTGTCGAGATGCATTGATTAAAACTCAAAGTGAAAAAATCGGCTTGATAATGGGTGGTTTCCATTTTGTCAATTCATCCATAGAATCGATAAAAGATAATATACGCGAACTTCAGAAGCACGAACCTCTAGCGGTTTTAGCCGGACATTGTACCGGTTTTGAAGGCCTTTCGCTTTTATTTACTGCCTTTGGTAAACGTTTTTCGCGTTATGCCTGTTCAGACCGATTTAATTTGATCAGAGACTAAATCGTTTCATACTTTTCACCGTCTATCTGTAACATAGGTGTAATTAAAAATTTGTTGAAGTTTTTCTAAGCTGTCATAACACGATGTTGACTAAAAAACCTTTTTCGGTTATACTCACTGTGGCTCTTAGGAGGAGTGAGTATTTTGTTTGAAAATCTTCAGGATAAACTTGGTAAGGCATTCAAAACCTTAAAAGGCCAAGGAAAGATTAGCGAAAAAAACATAAAAGAAGCTATCAGAATGGTAAAAATGTCCCTTCTGGAGGCTGATGTTAACTATAAGATAGTTAAGGAATTTATTTCAAAGGTAAAGGAAAAGGCCATGGGTGCAGAGGTTATGAACAGCCTCACACCGGATCAGCAATTCATTAAGATTGTCAATGATGAATTGACAAAGCTGATGGGGGACAAAGCTGAAAAACTCAAATTTGTTCACAGGCCTTCTTACATTATGATGGTAGGCCTTCAGGGAAGCGGAAAAACCACCACTGCTGCCAAGATTTCAAGGAAGTTGAAATCAGAGGGGAAAAAGGTTTTGTTAATAGCTGCAGATGTTTACAGACCTGCAGCAATAGACCAGCTTGAAGTATTAGGTTCGGAAATAGGAGTAGAGGTATTTGCCGGAGACAGAAAAAATGCCTTGAAAATCGTGGAGGATGCCAAAGATATTGCAATTAGGAAAAATGCCGATTGTGTTGTTTTGGACACTGCGGGTAGACTTCACATCGACGAAAAGATGATGGATGAGCTTGATAAAATTAAGGAAATGGTCAATCCCGATGAAATCCTGATGGTTATTGATGCAATGATTGGACAGGATGCATTGACAACCGCCAAAACCTTTAACGAACGCCTTGAAGTCACCGGCTTTGTGTTGACAAAACTTGACGGGGATGCCAGGGGTGGCGTGGCTCTTTCCATTAGGGAAGAAACCGGGAAGCCTATAAAATATGTAGGAATTAGTGAAAAAACAGATGGGATCGAAGAGTTTCACCCGGATCGAATGGCCAATCGTATTTTGGGAATGGGTGATGTTCTAACACTTATAGAAAAGGTTGAGCAATCTGTCGATGTGGAAAAAGCCAAACAGATGGAAAAGAAGTTTAAGAAGGCTCAGTTTACGTTTGATGATTTTCTTGACCAATTAAAACAAATCCAGAAAATGGGATCTCTTTCATCGATATTGGGAATGCTCCCCGGGGCTAACAAAATCAAGAACCTGGATGTTGATGAAACAAGGCTGAATCATATTTCCGCCATCATTCAATCCATGACAAAAAAAGAAAGAAAAAACCCTAAAATTATTACTTATTCAAGAAAAAAGCGAATAGCCAGCGGCAGTGGACAGCAATTAGCGGAGGTAACAAGACTCCTAAAAAACTTTGAAGACATGAAAAAGATGATGAAAAAGATGAATAAAACGGGGATGAGAGGTTTTAAAGGTCTTTCAGGAGGCGGGTTTCCGTTTTAGACTCACACACCAGCAGCAAAAAATAATGTGAAAAATAAACTCGAGGAGGTAAATTTTAAAGTGGTAAGAATCAGATTAACCCGTATGGGTAAAAAGAAGATGCCATTCTACAGAGTGGTGGTTATTGATCAGAAAAAAAGAAGAGACGGCGCGTATATCGAGTCTTTAGGGTTTTACGATCCCATAAGGGATCCGGCATTAACACGCGTTGATGTTGATAAGGCTGTTGATTGGCTGTTGAAAGGTGCTCAGCCAACAGAAACGGTGAGAAGCCTTTTCAGAAAACACGGAGTCATGGATCGGTTCACCAAGGCGAAAAATGGAGCAGAAACGGTTCAAAAAGCCGAAGACGAGGTTGTTGAAGAAGAATGAAGGAAGCACTCGAAACCATCGTAAAGGGTATTGTCAAAAACCCTAAAGAGGTTGACATCTTTGAAACAGAAGAAGAAGGAAACGTGGTGTTCGAGTTGACATTAAACCCGGAAGATGTAGGACAAATTATAGGTAAAAACGGGAGAACCATCAAATCCATCAATATTTTGTTGAATTCCCTGGCGGGTGCGAAAAACGAGAAGTTTATTTTGAAAGTAAAGCGGTGAAAAGAACGCGTCATGATAACAGATTTAAGAAGTATCACTTCGGATAAAATTGCAATAGGTATTATAAAAAGTTCTCACGGTTTAAAGGGTGAGGTAAAGGTTAAGGTCTATACCAATTACCTGTCGGTCTTTGAAAGGGATATAGATTATCTACTTTATAATAGCGATAAAAAGAGACATTTGATCGTAAAGATGCATACTATCAAAAATTCCGGAAAACACTTGATTATCCATTTTGAAGGTTTTAACAGTATTGAGGATGCAAATAAGATTGCCGGATTTGAGATTTATACTGCTCTTGATCAATTGCCTGAGAATGATGAGGATGGATATTATTATTATCAGTTATACGATTGTAAAGTGATTGATGAAGATGATCATCCCGTAGGTCGTGTTGTTGATGTTATTGAAACAGGTGGGTCGGATGTCCTTTCGATATTTCCTGAAAACTGTGATGTTAAAGAGGAATCTGAGAAAGAGATTATGATTCCCGTTGTTCGTGACTTCATCATTTACCTGGACAAAGAACGAAAAATCATAAAAGTGCGTTTGCCAAAGTATCATCAAAGGAATGTTTAAGGGTGAAAATTTCAGTAGCAACATTGTTGCCCGATCTGATAAAAGAAGGACTGAAATGGGGCATACTGGGAAGGGCTTTGGCAAAGGGATTAATTGAGGTTGATGTGATCAACATTCGGGATTATACAACTGACAGGCACAAAACAACCGATGATTATATTTACGGTGGCGGTGCCGGAATGGTGATGAAACCCGAGCCGATTTATGATTTGTACGATGATTTGATCAAAAAAGGAAGCGAACCGTATGTGATATACGCTTCACCTCAAGGCAGGGTATTTCGGTCAGAGATCGCCAGAGAACTTTCTGAAAAGGAAGAATTGCTTTTTATCTGCGGTAGATATGAAGGAATTGATGAGAGATGTATGGAGATCGTGGATGATGAGATTTCCATTGGTGATTACGTTACCAGCGGAGCTGAATTTCCCATACTTGTGATGATTGATTCAATAAGCAGATTCTATGAAGGTGTGGTGGGGAATTATGATTCTGTGATAAATGATTCTCATTACTCAGGATTGTTAGATCACGAGAATTATACTCGCCCGGCACAATACAGGGGAATGAATGTTCCTGAAGTGTACTTGAACGGAAATCATAAACTGATAGATGAGGCCAGGTTGAAAAACTCCCTGTTAAGAACGGCCATAAAAAGGCCTGACCTTTTTGAAAAAAAGGAATTTAACAGTGAAGAAAAAAAGGCTCTGGTTAAGTTGATTTTGGAGTTGTATCATAATGCTGAATAAGATATATGTCTCTTTAATACATTACCCCTGTCTGGGAAAAGATAATCAGATTATATCAACTGCAGTGACAAATATTGACATTCACGATATCGCCAGAACTTGCCGAACGTATAATGTCAAAAAATACTATATGGTGACTAATTTACCTGCCCAACAGGAGATCATAAGAAGGGTATTGAAGTTTTGGATAGATGGTTCCGGAAGACGTTTTAATGAAAACAGGACGGAAGCCTTGTATGAAGTAGCTCTTGAGCCCTATTATGAAAATGTGATAGAAGATATCACAAAAAAAGAGGGAGAAAGTCCCTTGACGGTATTCACATCAGCCAGAATCAGACCCAACACCATTTCCTTTGAAGGAATGAGAAAAGAGATTCGTAACAAAGAGAAACCCATCCTTCTGATATTTGGTACCGGTCACGGATTACCAAAGGAAATTCTGGAAACATGTGATTACAGCCTGGAACCGGTAAGGGCTTTTGGAGATTTTAATCATCTGTCAGTCCGAAGCGCCATCGCGATTATTCTGGACAGGTTGATCGGTGAAGAAGTGGTCGGTTCATGATCAAATTTGAAACGGGAAAATGAAAAAAAGAAATATGAATAATAAAATAAAAGCAAGGAGGTTACAATTATGTCGGATGCTCTCATACGTGCAATAGAACAGCCGGATTATAAAACAATTACACCCTTCAGGATTGGAGACACGATCAGAGTTCATCAAAAGATTAAAGAGGGGAACAAAGAAAGAATTCAGAAATTTGAAGGAATCGTTATTCAAAGGCGTGGCGGCGGATTGGGTAAAACCTTTACCGTTAGAAAAATAGGTGCCAACGGTGTCGGAGTGGAAAAGATTTATCCTTTTAATTCACCTTCAATTGAAAAGGTTGAGGTTGTGAAGACCGGTAAGGTAAGAAGGGCGAAAATATTCTACATCAGGGATATCGTCGGAGTGGTTAAAATCAAAGAAAGAAGAAAGAGAAAGAGATAAAGATCAATCGTTTAAGGGAACCCGGGATGGGTTCCCGCTTCCATTACAGGGGCTGATATTACCATGAATAAAAAAAAGACATCAATCAAGGAAAAGGCAAAACAGGAAACCGTTGAATGGGTAAAGGCGTTGATATATGCCGTTATTGCCGTTGTTATCATAAGACTTTTTGTTTTTGAAACGATGATGGTGCCAACAGAATCGATGGTTCCCACAATTATCCCTCAGGATCGTTTGTTTGTTGAACGTATCACTTATCAGGCCAGAGAACCGGAATATGGAGAAGTTGTTGTATTTTGGACCCCTTTTGTCGATAAAGAAGCTCAAAAGATGCTCAGAGCATTTGATCATTTTATGGATATGTTTTCTCCAAAGGAATTCCAGGGACATGTGAAATATGTAAAACGGTTGATTGGAAAACCGGGCGATGTTGTGGAATTGTCACAAAACATCGGTGGCAGTGGTTACAGAGTGGTTATCAACGGACAAACCCCGGATCTTTTAAAGGACATTAATTATGAACGTGCAGCTATTTTTACAGATCCCAATTTTTATAGAAAAATGGCTTTTCCTAAAGAATACCCTTACCTGAGTGCACAGGAAAAAAATCTCTTTAATTATTACAATGAGGCTTTGGATTACGAAATAGCATATGAAGAGGTTTTTGGTAAATTGGAAGTTGAAGAATATGCCTGGTACGATAAAGACAGCGGAAAAGTAAAGATCAAGGTACCCGACGGGTTGTATTTTTTCATGGGTGATAATTCAGCACATAGTTTTGACGGCAGGTATTTCGGATTTGTACCCGAAAAGAATATTGTTGGAGGCCCGCTTTTGATCTTTTGGCCATTAAATCATTTTGGTCCAATAAACAAAGATGTGAAGCCAAATGGAGGATAAATGGTATCCCGGTCATATAGCAAAGGCTAAACGGAGAATCGGCGAAAAGGTAAAGGCCGTTAATGCGGTCATAGAAATGATTGATGCCAGAATTCCCCATTCGGGAAGAGCTTATGAGTGGCGTAAATTATTTCATAACAAATATACAATCATCCTGTTGACTAAAAGTGATTTAGCAGATCAAGAAGTGACAGAAAAATGGAACCGGTATTACAAAAAACAGGGCATCATGTGCCTGTCTGTTTCCTTAAAGGAAGATCCTGCGAAGATAAAGAAAAGACTTTTTCAGATCAAAGCAGGTATACCCTCTAAATCTCCTTTTAAAAGGGCCATGATTACCGGTATTCCAAATGTTGGAAAATCAACTCTCATAAATAAAATCTTGAATAAAAAGAGTATGCGAACAGGAAATACACCGGGTGTTACAAAAGGTCTTCAATGGATAAATGTCAGCGATGATTTTCTTCTCCTTGATACACCGGGTATCCTGTATTCTAACCTCTTCAGTGATGCAATAAAGTATAAATTACTTCTTACTGCAGGAATAAAATCAACACCGGATATCATCGATTCTGCACTTGTCTTTGGAATTAGAATTTTGATCGAGAATTATCCCGAGATTCCCTTCAAAATCTTTGGAGAGCATTTCAACCCTGAGGAAATTGATATCGCTAAAGTCTATGAAAAGCTTTGTCAGAGGAGAGGGTTTTTATTGACGAAAGGTGAACCGGATCTTCAAAGGGCTAGAACGATATTCCTAAAAATGTTTCAAGACGGTACAATTGGCCGAATAAGTCTCGAAACACCGGAATTGTTAGATTCTCAAACAGACGAAACATCTTGATTATGTTATAATCAACTTTTGTAGGAGGTGGAATATGAAATTTTTGATAGTCGAAGATGATCCCATAACAACGAAGATGTTAAGAACAGTGTTATCGGAATACGGGGAATGCGATTGCGCAGACAATGGAATCGAAGGGTTGGATATGGTGATTGAAGCCGGTGCGAAAAATGAACCTTATGATATGGTAACATTGGATATCATGATGCCAAGAATGGATGGGCATGATGTACTTGCAAGGATCAAAAGGCTTAGAAAAAACAATTCACCAAAAGTAGTCATGATCACAGCTCTTGGTGATAAAAAGAATATTCAAAAAAGTTATGTTCGCGGATGTGATGGGTACCTGATTAAACCCATCGAAAAAGAGGCAATCAAAACAAAACTAAAATCGCTTGAATTGATTGATTAAACCACTTATTGTTTTTTGTATCCACCACCACCAGGTGTTTCTATTCTCAGTTTATCCCCATTTTTTAGAAAAAGGTTAAACTTGCCCGATAGTAATTGTTCGGTTTTGTCTTTCCGGAGTAATTTATTTTTACCGGTCTTTCCGCTATTTCCTCCAAGCAACCCATAAGGAGAATATCTTCTTCTCTCACTCAGCATCGTGCATTCGGCATCATTTAAAAGGGTGAATTCTCTTATCAAACCATCTCCGCCATTATGCATTCCTTTTCCTCCGCTGTTACGGCGAATGGCATATTTGCTGATTCTAAAAGGATATTCATATTCTATGGCCTCTATAGGTGTGTTAAGCGTATTCGTCATATGAGATTGGATTGCATTTTCACCGTCTGTTATTGAGCTGGCTCCCGTGCCTCCTCCCATAGTTTCATAATAAGCAAAGGCCTGTCCTGTGTTCTGTTCTGTACCGCCAATTGTAAGATTATTCATGGTTCCCTGACTTGCTGCAGGAATTCTCTCAGGAATAGCCTTAGAAAGGGCTCCCAGAAGACAGTCGACAATCCGTTGAGATGTTTCCACGTTGCCCCCTGCAACAGCTGCGGGATAGGTAGCATCCACTATGGTGCCTTTTTCAGTTATGATCTTCAAAGGATTCATGCAACCGGCATTCGTCGGTATGTTTTCCCTGACCAAACACCTGAAGACGTAAAGACAGGCAGAGGCTGTGATGGCATAAACGGCGTTTACACTTCCCTGGACTTGTATTGAACTACCTGTGAAATCGATAGTGGCCTGATCTCCATTTATTTTAACAACGGTTTTGATCAAAATCGGTTCTTTTTCAACTCCGTCTGAATCCAAAAAATCCTGAAATTTGTAATTCCCATCCGGAATCTTGTCAAGTGTTTGCCTCATAATCCGTTCAGAATAATCCATCAGCGCATTGGAATACTCGACGGTACTTACATAGCCGTTTTTATCTATGAGTTCGTTAATTCTTCGAATTCCTGTTTGGTTTGCCATAAACTGAGCCGCAAAATCCCCTTGTCTTTCGATTCGCGTTCTTACGTTGCTTAGTATAAGGTTCATTAAGCCATCATCGATCCGATTTGCTTTAATAATTTTCAATGCGGGGATGATGAGACCTTCCTGATAAATAGTCCTTGACAGGGGCATGGAACCTGCGCTCATGCCTCCAATATCAGCATGATGTGCTCTGTTTGCGATGTAAAACAACGGGTGTTCGCCATGTTCTTTGGTGAAAACCGGCGCTACAATGGTTACATCCGGAAGATGGGTACCGCCTTTAAATGGATCGTTTAGAATGATCATATCACCCGGATCCATCTGAATATCATTTATGGCAGCTTTAACAGACATGGGCATAGAGCCAAGATGAACCGGTATATGTGCCGCTTGTGTAAGCATATCCCCCGATGCATTAAAGATGGCACATGAATAATCTCTTCTTTCTTTAATATTGGGTGAAAACGCGGTTCTGTTTAGTGTGACGCCCATTTCTTCTGCTACGGCAGAAAATTTGTTTTTGAATATTTCCAATTTTATCGGATCAGCGATCATATATAGCCCCCCAATTTCTTCTCCACTATCAGATTGTCATATGCGTCAACGGTGAGGGTTCTTGAAGGTGGAATAACGATAGTTGAAGAATACTCCACCAGGATAAGCGGACCATTCAAAACATTCCCGAAATGTAATTTGTTTCTTTCTATAACATCGGTTGTGACCATTAATCCGTCAAACACACAATCAGTGGTGAGTAAAACAGCTTCTTCATTCACCGGCTTTTTTGGATGATTCTTTTTTTCCATAACCGGTTTTTCTTTTTTTCCATAAGCCCTTATTCTGACGTTTACTACTTCAACATCTTTATCTTTGTTGTAGTATCCATAACGCTTTTCATGTGCTCTGTCGAAGGCATTCCTGATATCTTCTCCGTAATCAACAATCAATTCATAAGATTGACCTTTGTATCTCATGTCTAAAAATCTGCTGATGAGGACATCTTCCGGCCTAATTTCTTCAAAAGCAAGATCTTGAGTCGCTTTTTTTTGTAAATTCGAAAATTCACCCTCCAGTGTTTCTTTAGCAACCGGACAGTCTACCATGATTGTTTTTGAGTAGTCTCGAATGCAATCAGCAAGGAGCATCCCCTTTGCTGATAAAATGCCGGGATCTTTCGGGACCAGTACACGGGGTATATTCAACAGGTCTGCCAGAAAACAGGCATGCATACCTCCGGCTCCACCAAAAGAACATAAGGTAAAATCAGAAGGATCGAATCCCCTGTCTACAGAGATGACTCTGATTGCCTTTTCCATAACTGCATTTGCAATATCACAGATCCCTTCTGCAAGTTTGACCTTAGTCAATCCCGTTTCTTGTGAAAGGTTTGAGAAATAACGTTCCAATCGGGCTTTAGCCAAGGGCATTGCCCCTCCCAAAAACCGGTCAGGAATCAGCCTTCCCAGAAAAAGATTTGCATCGGTTACTGTAATCTCTTCACCTGTTCCATAACAAATAGGACCTGGATCAGCACCGGCACTGAGTGGTCCAACTTTTAGTGCGCCACCTTTGTCAATATGTGCAATGGACCCACCACCAGCGCCAACGGTGTGTATTTCAATCATTGGAACTTTAAGCGGATAGTTTGAAACAGTTGATTCTACGTTTATGGGTAGTTCGCCATTGATAAGGGATACATCAGTGGATGTACCTCCCATATCGAAAGAGATGATTTGTTCATAACCAGCAATTTTGGATATCTCAAAGGCACCAACGGCTCCACCTGCAGGCCCTGATAAAATAGTTCTTACAGGCTCCCTTGCAGCTGTAAAGGAGCTTATTCTCCCCCCATTTGATTGCATAATAATAAGGTTTTTTTCGCCAATATTCCTTTCAAGTTCACCGATATACTTGCGCATGACCGGTTGTACATAAGCATTGACGACAGTTGTGGAGCAACGTTCAAATTCCCTGAATTCAGGCATGATTTCATGAGATAAAGAACAGGCAATACTGTTTTTGCAGATTTCATAGATTACATCTCTCATAGCTTGTTCATGCGTTGGATTTACAAAGGAGAACAAGAAGCAAACGGCTACGGATTCAACCCCCAGCTCATCTAATCTTTTTGCCACTTTTTTTGCGCTGGCTAAATCAAAAGGTTCTATGATTTCTCCGTTTTTAGATATCCTCCCCGGAACACCAAACCGCAGTTCGCTTTCTATAAGATGCTTTGGCCTGTTAACAAAAAGATTATACAATTCCGGTCGATTTTGTCGCCCAATTTCAATAATATCTTCAAAGCCTTTATTCATAATTACAGCAGTTTTAGCGCCTTTTCTTTCCAAAACAGCGTTCGTTGCAACTGTTGAACCGTGGATTAGTTCATTCAAAGTCCCTTGGCTTATGATTTTTGTCCCTTTTAGTACTGCTTTTGCAGGATTTTCAGGAGTCGACAAGAGCTTTAAAATCTCAAATTTACCTTCTTTAGTATAGACAAAATCGGTGAAGGTTCCACCCGTATCAGCACTAATTATCATATTACGGCCTCGATGGCCTCTTTTGCTTCTTTGAGAGATTGGACAAGCTTATCTGATTGGGAAAGATCTTGAGATCCATCATCACTTTGAAAACCTATTACATACATCCCTGCTTTTTTACCACCCTTTACGCCATTTGAAGAATCTTCAATAACGATACATTCATTAGAGTTCAAGGACAAATTTCTTGCAGCCTGCAAAAATATGTCCGGTGCGGGTTTTGAATGATTTATGTGATTGCCGCAAACAACCGTTTCAAAATAATCCAGGATGAAGAGTTTTTCAAGAATAAGCAAGACGAATTTTTCATCAGTTGAAGAGGCAACGGCTAATTTCAACCCCCTTTTTCTCGTCCATTTTAAAAGTTCGTAAAGATGTTCCATAGGATGTAAGTCTGCAGATTCAAAATAATTCATATGAACTTCTTCTCGAATTGCATTCATTTCACCGATGGTTTGATCTAGAAAAAACCGTTCTTTCAAATCTCCCAACATTTTTTCATCTGTCGTTCCCACGAACTGAGAATATTCTTCTTCGCTTAAAGAAAAGCCCAGCCTTGAAAAAACCTCATTATTTAATTGTCTATAAATCGGTTCGCTGTCAATGAGAACGCCATCCATATCGAATATTAAGCCTTTTATCATAAATACCTCCTGTCATCATTTACTGGAACGATTATAACAAAAAAAGTCTAAACCACCGTATGATGTCAGGAAGTTTTTTTTACTAATCACAAAAGGGCTTTGAATGTTTGTTGCGTTTGTTCTCTAATAATCTCAACAGAGTGAAAAAAATGGGTGTTTTCTTCTTCTGAAAGTGATAAACTGATACTTCTTTCTATTCCGTTTTTCCCCACTACGCTGGGATAACCAATATAAATATCCTGAAAAGGAGAGGATAAGGTAAGAATTCGTTTCTCGTCATTTGCAATTGTTTGTACTATATGTGCTGTGGCTGATGCTATGGCAAAATTAGTTGCCCCTTTTTTATTGATTATTTCGTATGCAGCATTTTTTGTCTGTTCAAATAACCCTTCAAGGCACGATTCGCATCTATCAGGATTTGAACATTCTTGGCTGTAAGCACTGATTGGAATACCTCCGATTTTAGCTTGAGACCAAACAGCAACTTCTGAATCACCATGTTCTCCAATGATATAAACATGTGCGTTCGAAGCAGAAATGGCACAATTTTTAGAGATTAGCGATCTTAAACGCATTGTATCGAGAACTGTTCCTGAGCCAACTACTCTGTTTTTGTTCAGTCCGGTCTCTTTTTGAACAACTGCCGTCATAATATCTACAGGATTGGTTAAAACAAGAATAATTGGGTTTTCACAGTATTCTTTGATTTTTTTTGCTATTGATATCATTATTTTTGCATTTTTTTCAGAAAGTTCTAATCTTGTTTCACCTTCCTTTTGGGCTGAACCGGCAGAGATAATCACAATATCACTGTTTTTTAACAATTCAAAACTTCCGGCTTTTACCTTTGTTCTTCTGTAAAAAGGGGTGGAATGCATTAGATCCATTGCTTCGCCTTTAGCTAATTCCGAATTAATATCGATTAATACAAGTTCAGAAGCAATTCCCTTTTCCAAAATCGAAAACATTGTCGTAGAGCCTACTTTTCCGGCTCCAATCATACTTATTTTCATATTACCACCTCAGCAATTAGACGTATGATGTTATAATAATATTATACGATAGATTAAATTTAAAGATGAATGGAGAAGAAAATTAAGAAAAAAGGGGTGTTAATCATGAAAAAAAGGATTCTTGGAAGAACGGGTGAAGCGTTGTCTATTATAGGATTTGGCGGCATACTAGTCATGGATGAGTCCTCCGGTGAATCGGAAAGGCTGGTAAAAAATGCCATAGATCGTGGTATTAATTATTTTGATGTGGCTCCGAATTACGGGAATGCACAGGAGATGCTTGGACCGGCTTTAAAACCTTATCGGAAAGATGTTTTTCTTGCCTGTAAATCCGAATTAAGGGATTATGATGGTGTGATGAGTGATTTCAGTGAATCACTGAAATTACTCGAAACGGATCATATTGATCTGTATCAGCTTCATGCCGTTACAACAGAAGATGATGTGGAAAGAATTTTATCGAAAGATGGAGCCCTTAAAGCATTTAAAGAATTAAGAGACAGGGGAGCAATTAAATATATTGGATTTTCAGCTCACACTGAAGAAGCCGCTTTAAGACTTTTGGATAGCTTTGATTTTGATACAATCCTTTTTCCGTTTAATTGGGTGACCTGGAACAAAAACAATTTCGGAAAAAAACTAATGAAAGTTGCACAGGAGAGGAACCTGGGCATACTTGCATTAAAAGCGCTTGCGAAAAGGGCATTGGCAAAGGGTGAAAAGAAAGTCTATCCAAAATCCTGGTATTATCCGGTAGATACCTTTGAAGAGGCCCAGATGGCTTTGAGGTTTACATTGTCATTACCAGTTACTGCAGCGGTCACACCCGGTCATGAACGTTTTTTTGATTGGGCCTGTGAAATAGCTGAAGATTATAATCCCATAACAAGTGAAGAGATTGAGGTGTTAAAACAAAAAGCTATGGCATTAAAACCAATCTTTCCGGAGGATTGAGCTTTTTGTAACACTTATATCCACTTTTATTTTAATGCGTCCAAAAACCTTAATTTTGTTGGTTTTATGGTAAAATAAAAGTGGTAATCAATAAAGTCTAACATTAAGGTTGATCAAATGAAAAAGTCTTTTTGCATTATATTTCTGCTTTTTTTATACGCAAGTTTTTTTGCGGCACAATACAGTGAAGATTATTTTGGATTATCACTTGAGTATCAAAAGCTTGATTTTATTGATGGGTTCCAAGAAAAAGACTGTATCAGTCAAAGTAATTTCAATTTTCTCTTTACATATGGACCTTCTTTTTCCGGTCCTTTTAGATTCAGAATTGGCGGCGGTGTTCATGAGCTTTCCGATTATTATCTGAACGGTGGAATCGAACTGAAGGTTCTGGAGTTTTTAAATACTGTCAAGGGTAGAATTTTTGGCCTTTATTTGAATGCAGACCTCAAATTGGGTCTGGATTATGCAGAGGCTTCCATAAAGGGTGAACTCTTTATTCCATTTTCTGCGGTAGGCGGGATACAAATTGGTGTAGGCATCAATCACGATATCAAGCCTCTTTTCACGATTGCTTATTCCGGTGGTGTATATCCTTTAATCACAAAATAATAATCTCACATCATAAAAGGGGGAATTAGTGTGTTAAAAAAAATCGGTTTACTTATCGCTTTGGTATTGATACTATTTGCATTTAGCAGTTGTTCAGTTGTTTTTCAATCTCAGGATGGTAATCTTGGTTATTTCCCGCAGGCTTCGGGAAGACCGGTGGGGAGTTTTTCGGAATCAGGAGAATTATGGTATATCATCAGTCCTATGCTTTATAATTTAAATGATACAAATCTAAAGCTCGATCAGCTTATAAGAACAGGTTTATCTCCTTATAGAGCTGATTTTGCAAAGAATTTAAAAATCATTGAAGGCTATACCTTTATCGATTTTCTTATCAGTTATTTTGTACCCATAATCGGAAGAGAAACCATAACAGTTGAAGGGGAAGCCTATCAACAATAATTCAAAAGGGGCTTTTAAGCCCCTTTTTCTTTGTTTTCTTATATGAAAAAATTTATCGTTTTAGGACTCGATTGTGCTGATCCAAAATTGGTTTTTGATGAATTCAAAGATTTCTTACCAAATATTTCTGCTTTGATGTCAAGAGGTTCATTTGCTCCCTTGAAATCAACTGTTCCACCAATTACCGTTCCCGCTTGGATGAGTATGGTAACCGGAAAGGATCCCGGGGAATTGGGATTATACGGCTTTCAAAACAGATTGGACAGATCTTACGACAGGCTTTTAATTCCAAACGCTTCTATGATAAATTACGATACCATATGGCAAACTCTATCTAAGATGGATTTTACTTCACTTATCATTGGTGTGCCACTAACCTATCCTCCAAAACCTTTTAAAGGAAACATTATTACCAGTTTTCTCACACCTTCGGTTAAAAGTAATTACACATTTCCCAAAAGCCTTAAATATGAAATCTCTTCATGGATCGATCAGTATATATTCGATGTGGAAAATCTCAGAACAGTCGACAAAAAAAGAGTCTTAAAGGATGTTTATGAGATGACAAACAAACGCTTTGAAGTTGCAAAGAGGCTCATGAAGAACAAAGTATGGGATTTTTTTATGATGGTTGAGATGGGAACAGATCGAATGCATCATGCCTTTTGGGCGCACCATGATAAAACACATACGAAGCATGATCCCAAGAGCCCTTTCAGAGACTCCATTTTAAAATACTATCGATATGTGGATAAGAAGCTGGGAGAGATAATCCGGATGCTACCGGAAGAGACAGCTATTTTAATTGTTAGTGATCACGGTGTTCAAAAAATGGAGGGAGGCATAGCGATCAATGACTGGTTGATTGATCAGGGACTTCTTTGTTTGAAGAAAAGGCCTACTGTTCCAACGAGAATAGAGACCCTGATAGCGATGGATATGATAGATTGGACAAAAACCTCTTGTTGGGCATTTGGCGGATATTATGGCAAGCTCTTTATAAACCTTAAGGGGAGAGAGTCTCAGGGATTCATTGAAGCAGGCAGGTTAGAAGCCTTTAAGACATCTCTGGAAGAAAAGATTCTTGAAATAAAAGATGAAGATGGCAGAGAGATCAATACAAAGATATTCAGACCAGAGAACATATACAGGGAACTTCAAAATATCCCGCCTGATCTTATGATTTATTTGGGTAACCTTTCATGGAGAGCTATCGGAACCGTCGGTAATGATAACATATGGATTCATGAAAACGATACAGGACCCGATGATGCCAATCACGCACAATTTGGTATTTCTATTTTTTCAGGTAAAAGATGTCCAAGTGAAATTACCCAAGTCTATGATTTTATCCTCAATCATTTCATTAACCCTTGATGGTTAAAGTTTTTTAAAGAATGAGGAATATGATAAAATCAAACCATGATCCTGATTCCTTTGGAGGAGTTCAAAATGAAAATTGGTGAATTTGCCAGAAAATTCGATGCCAGAATCGATACTATTCGCTATTATATAGATAATGGGATGTTGTTGCCGGAAAAGCTCCACAGTCAATATCGGTTTGATGATAAATGTGCTGAAGATATGACCCTTATCAAGGAATTGAAGCACATGCGTTTCAAGATAACTGAAATTAAAAAGATTCTTTCATTCAAACGGTTAACGAATCTAATTGATAAAACTAATCTGGAATATTATGCTCAATTTTTTATCGAAAAAAGGGATGATCTTCTTGAAGAAAAAAAGGAGATTGAAAAAGCTATCAAAGCTGTAGATGATAAAATAACCGAGATTGAAACAGTAAAAAAAACACTCAAAACAAAGATTGGTATCCCCCTGCAGTTTTTTAACCTTTTGTACTGCCCAAAATGCCAGAAGAATCTTAAATTATATAATGCAATAGTGGATGGAAATTCGATTTACAATGGAGAACTTCATTGTGACTGTGGTTACCTTGCTATGATTCAAGATGGTATCATAATTGACCATAATATTGGGGAATCCTACAAAAAGGTGATGGAGGTTAATAAGTTTTCTCCTGAAGAATATCTCGAACAAACGGATACTCTGTTTATCAGTTTTACTCAAAAATCGTTTCAATGGGTTATTAAGAGATTGGATTTGGAATCTTTGAACAATCAAATGATTATGGAAATCGGAACCGGTAACGGGATGGTCATGACAAATGTTATCAAGGAAATAGCCAAGTCCAATTATTTTATCGCAACTGATAACAGCTTGGAGCAATTAAAAAGAACAAAACTATTAATGGAAAAGAATGGGATAGGGCAAAATTCTATTTTCATAGCTGCCGACTATGCGGACATTCCGTTAAAATGGGGGAGTGTTGACATTGTCTTGGATATCTTCGGAACCACTAATCACGTTTTTCATAGTGAAGAATTTTTATTTAATCACATTAAACCCTATCTAAAAGCTGCGGGAACACTCTATGGTACATATATCTATCTAAAGCCAATCTCATCAGAATTTCAACCTGAATACAGAAAGTTCAGAAAGTTTTTTATGCTT
Organism: uncultured Thermotogaceae bacterium; assembly: GCA_964604305.1. Taxonomy (GTDB): domain Bacteria; phylum Thermotogota; class Thermotogae; order MWEM01; family MWEM01; genus JASUTC01. The sequence continues at coordinate 30,860 of CAZRYM010000002.1, forward strand.
GAATCAATTAAAACTTCTCTAAACGATTTTGAGATAGTGGATGCCTCCACCTTTGGCTTCACACAATCAAGAGGAGACCTGAAAAATGTGTTAGGTGACGGATCCAAGATACATCAATGGGCTTGTCAGGCCAAAAAACCTTAGGTAAAAGTTTCAGGACTTTGCCACATGGTACAATGGATGTTTTTTGTGAAAAACTGTTTTTTAAATCTCACCATTATATAATCAAATATTGAGTTCTTTAAATAAATATCCTTATTTGAACTAATAATCAAAAATGATACAATCAATTTTTAAATAGCAAAGGTTAAAACAAATTAGGTTTATAAGGAGGAACTATATCTAATGACTCTGGAGGAAATGATAGGTCGCCTATTTCTAATTGGAATAATGGGTACTGAGTTAACTCAAGAAACAAAGCTTTTATTGGATAAAATACAACCCGGTTTTATCATTCTTTTTCAAAGGAATATCCGGTCAAAGAATCAATTAAAAAAACTTGTGTCGGATATAAAGAATTATCTGAACAGACCCATTGTCTTTGCAATCGATCAAGAAGGTGGGATTGTAACACGTCTAGAAGAGGGATTTAGTATTTCGCCCGGTGCGATGGCTTTAAGTGCGACAAATGAATCAAAAAATGCGTTTGATGCAGGCGTTTTATTGGGCAAAGAAATGCGCGCAATGGGAATAAGTTGGAATTTGGCACCGGTAGTCGATATTAACGATAACTATCTAAACAGAAGTACTGGTGTCAGGTCATTTGGAGATACTTTGGAAAGGGTTTGTGAATTTTCCCAGGCTTTTTACAACGGCCTCAAACAAGAAGGCTGTGCAGCAACCGCCAAGCACTTTCCAGGAAGCGGAAGCATAGAAGTTGACCCACACTTGGATATGCCTATCTTGAATAAATCTTTAAATGATCTATTGAAAAATGAGCTCGTTCCATTTAAACAGTTGATTGATAGAGGAATAGAGTCTATAATGATTTCACATGTATATCTTCCCCAAATCATGAAACAAAAACTGCCGTCAGTACTTTCTTCAGAAGTGATGGAAGATATTTTAATCAAAAGGCTTGGTTTTAAGGGTGTTTTAATCAGCGATGATTTGACGATGGGTGGAGTAGCCAATTTCTACAACGTTGAAGAAGCTTCATATCATGCCCTAATGGCCGGAATGGATGTGATTGACATCTGCCATGATGGCGAAAAGATGATTATGGCACATGATTATCTAATTGAAAAAGCTTCAAATGATCCGAGGGTTATGGCTGCTGTAAAGAGGTCTTTTGCGAAAGTTGATAGTTTTATAAACAATTTTTCCGTTCCACTTTCCGAAATTGATCCCATTCAAGCAGGCTCGAATGAAAACGTCAAGCTGATGCAACAAATAGCGGATAAAACCATCACGATATATAAAAACGAAGACCAATTACTCCCTTTACGCCATCTTGGGAAAGGAGATTTGATTTGTTCGGTCAAACCTTTACGACAATCTCTTGTTGAAGATGGAAAAGCTAGTGCTTATGTGTCTGCCTTTTTGCATGATAGATACCCTGAAGCGGATTATATTCGTTTTGATGCCAAAATAGAAGAAGCGGTTGTTAAGGAATTAATGAATGGTAAATCAGGCGGAACAGCTGTAGTAATGACAGAAAACGCCTATCTTTTTTCCGGGCAAAAAGAACTGGTTCAGCAGCTTACCAAATCTTTTGAACGCGTTCTGTTAGTTGCGCTTAGAAATCCTTATGATGCCGGAATTACGGGGATTAAAAATGCAATCTTTTCTTATGGATACTCTTTGCCCAATCAAAAGGCGTTGATTAAGGTTTTAAGAGGCGAGATTAAAGCTGAAGGCGTATGTCCGGTTAAAATACCGACGATCAGTTAAGAAATTACAGATTAAATCGAATTTCGACTGCTCTTCCTAAAAAAAGGCATTCCCTTTCCCACTCTTCAGGTTTGAAGAAGATGGGGCTGTAGGTGGTATTCTCGCTTAAAAGCCAGATGCCGTTTTTTGTATGATGTAATCTTTTTAACAACGCCTGATCGTTGTTTACGATGACGAGAGCTATCTCCAAGCTTCGAAGGCTTTCGATCGCTAAACGTTTGATAAGGGCTGTTGCACCGTTTGGTATCAACGGTTCCATGCTGTCCCCGTGAACCTTTACGGCGAAATCAGCATCTGCTCCGTAAATATAATCTTCGGCTTGTTCCTGTGCCAGAATATTTGCTCCGGCACCCGTTAACCCAAGAATCGGAATTTGTTCTTGTAAATATTCCAAGGCAGTTTGTGCATTGAATCCCTTTTGTTTGAGATAATGATTAATCTGCATCATCTCATCATCATCTGTTGTCTTTATGAAACCATTTTCTTCACTGGCTCTTAAAAGGTATTCAAGAGATATTTCGAATAAATTGGATAATTTGATCAGGACTTTTTTTGAAGGCTTTCTAATACCCCTTTCATAAGCCGAAATCGTTGACATATTTAATCCGAGAATATTTGCCAATTCATTTTGGTTTAACCCTCTCTTTTCTCTCATTTCTTTCAAGAGGTTTTCTATCTTCACGTTTTTGACTTCTCCTTTTTTACCGATGTCATAATTATAGCACAAAGCCGATGTCATACAAAATGTATGAAAATAATATTATAAAATAAAAAAAAGCAAAAAGCTTGACAAATTGTACGAATTGGTATATAATCATTTTGAAAGACAAAGACAATAACCCCAATAACTTCCCAACCCCCTCCCCGGGGGTTTTTTTGTAAGGAAAGAAAAATTCGTTTAGGAGATTTTTTTCGATTTTAACAAACGGATGAAATTCTCTGATATAATATGAGCAAATATAGTCGAAAAGAGAAAGTATTTAGATTTACGGGGCGTACAATTTCCGTGAGAAAACGATCGGTTTTTTAAAGTAACTCTAACATTGTGAGGTATCTTATGAGCTTATCTGAACAAATCAAAAAAAGAATTCTTCAGGATATCACATTAAAGCAATTAATGGATCATTCGGATAGAGCAGTATTTTGCAGAGACTTTTCGGGAACAATCGTTTATTGGGGGAAAAATGCTGAGGAGCTCTATGGATATATGAGTAAGGAAATGGAAGGTAGTTCTATCTCTTTAATTAAGCCGGCGAATTATCCTGTTGAATTACCTTTCATTGATGACAGGGTAAAGCAAGGAGAGCTGATCAAAGATTTCGAGACTACTCGAATAGATAAAGAAAAGCGAATTTTGAGTGTTTTAAGTTCCATCATACCCCTTGAAGTAAATGGAAAGTGCGTCGCAGCCATTCATCTGGAAAAAAACATCACTAAAGAAAAGAATAAATCACATGAAAAGCGTTTCAGGAAGATATTGGAAAGCTTTCCGGATGTAATATTTGAATTGGATAAAGATTTTAAAATCATCTGGGCGAATAAAATCGCATTGGAAATACAACCGCTTGCCATAGGGATGAAGTGTTATGAGGCTTATGCAGATTCAAAAACACCGTGTGATGGTTGTGCGATTGTTCAAGCTTTGGAAAATGGTACACCGCAACAAAGTCTTACACATCATCTTCAATTTCATGATGAAGAGAAATATTGGGAAAACTTGGCTATACCGGTTAAGGATTCTTATGGCAACATCACCTCCATTATCGAAGTTTCCAGGGATATAACAACAAAAAAGATGGCAGAAATGGAACTCTTTAGAACAAAAGAGAGGCTGGAATTATCGATGAAAGCGGGCAATGTCGCCTGGTGGATATGGGATTATCAAACCGGTTTCGTCGAGTATGACAAACGTAAAGCCGAAATGGCAGGTTATTCATATGAAGAATTTCCAAAAAATGTCTATAAAATAACGGAGTTGATTCATCCGGATGATTACGACAAAACGATGAAGGTGATGATGGATCATTTAAAGGGCCATACTCCGGAATACAGGATTGATTACAGATTAAAAACAAAGAACAATGATTATGTGTGGTTCCATGACAGGGGAAAAGTTATAGAGCGTCAAGAGGACGGAACGCCGTTAAAACTTTCCGGAGCTGTTATCGATATTACAAAGAGGAAAGAAGTGGAGGAAAAGCTGAGAACCGCTCTCGATGGGCAAAAAAAAGTTGATGAATCATTAAAGACAGCCAAAAACCAGGCAGAGGAAGCCAATAAGGCGAAAAGTGAATTTTTGGCTAATATGAGCCATGAAATCAGAACGCCTCTTAACGGTATTGTTGGATTTACAGAATTACTTCTAAAAACCGATTTGACTCAGGCTCAAAAGAGATATATGGATCATGTCCATAATTCAGCAACTGCTCTGATGGATATTATCAATGATATTTTGGACTTTTCGAAAATTGAGGCTGGTAAACTGGAGCTTAATTACGAGCAGACGGACCTTGGTGAATTGATTAAAAATTCATTGGATGTCATAAAATATAAAGTTAGAGAAAAAGATATCAGGCTTACCAAGGATATCGATAAAAGGATTCCCCTTTATCTTTTAACGGATCCAATCCGATTAAGACAAATCCTGACGAATTTACTCAGCAATGCTGCAAAATTTACTGAACATGGTCAAATAAGCCTTTCGGTACATTGTATTCGTTGTTTACATGAAGATTCCATCGTACAACTTCATTTTGCAGTAAAGGATACGGGGATAGGAATTTCTGCTGAAAATCAGAAAAAGGTCTTTAACTCTTTTTTACAAGCGGATCATTCAACTACAAAAAAATATGGTGGGACGGGGTTGGGACTCAGTATTACCAACAGCCTATTACAGATGATGGGAAGCAGCCTTAATGTAGAAAGCAAATTGGAAGAGGGCAGTACCTTTTCTTTTGATCTTGAGCTAAAAGCAGTGGAACCTGATACAATAACTTTGACAGAAAACCAGGATATAAGTGAAAATGTTTATTATAAATCAGAATTTTCTGAGAAAATTGAAGAAGCTGATATAAAAGCTTTCAAAACACAACCGGTGAAAATATTAATAGCCGAAGATAATGAAGTGAATATGGAACTCACGGAAATTATTCTCAAAGACATTTTCGGCATGTTAGACAAAAAAGAAGATAACAAAAGCCCATTAAGAATAATAAAAGCTGTGAACGGTAAAGAAGCCATAGAACAGTATTTGAAGGAGTCACCGGAGATTGTTTTTCTGGACATTCAAATGCCTGTTAAAAATGGTTATCAAGTGGCTAAAAATATCAGAAAGCATGAATCTGAGACTTTAAAACCATTCGTAGTTGCCTTAACAGCAGCTGCTGTTAAGGGTGAAAGAGAGAAATGTCTTCAAGCCGGTATGGATGAATATATTACAAAACCTGTGGTAAATCAGTCGATAAAGGAGATTCTCCAACGATACCTTGAAATAAACAACTTAAAAGTAATTATTAAACAACCTAAAAAACCGGAAGCTATAACAAAAGACACAAATCATTCGATTAATGATCAAAATAAGATAGAACATTTTAATTCTCAGCAGCTAAAGAAAGTGTTTAACGAAGATCAGGAGATGTTTAATCACATACTCAGTATTGGGAAAAACTCATTAATTGAAGAAGCAGGTAAATTGAGAGATTATTTATCAAAAGGGCAGATAAGTGGACTAAAAAAAAGTGCTCACAAAGTAAAAGGTATGGCATTAAATCTTAGGTTTGAAAGATTGCAACAGCTGGCAGAGAAGCTGGAAAAGTCTACTCTTCAAGAAACATCAGTTGAAATATTCCAACCTTTAACTCGAACTGTGATAGAGGAGATCAATTTTTTAACTAACATGTTGGAAGATAAATTTAATCTGCTATAATGCTGACGAAGATGATGTTACTGAGTTTTTTTAGATGACTTTTAAAATGGAGATGAATGGAAGTGATCAAATGGCAAAAAATCTTTTATATGCACAATCAGGAGGGGTAACTCCTGTTCTTAATGCCTCAGCTTATGGTGTTATTTCTGCAGCACTTAATTCAAATGCCGTGTACAAAGTTTATGCAGCGAAGAATGGCATACAGGGCGTTTTAGATGAAGAACTTTTTGTGATAAACGATGAAAAAAAAGAGGAAATTGAAAAAATGGCTTACACTCCCGGTGGTATTTTTGGCTCCTGTCGGGTGAAAATAGAAACCGAAGAACAACTTAACCAGGTGTTTTCAGTCTTTAAAGCCCATAATATTGGTTATTTCTTATACAATGGAGGAAATGATTCCATGGAAACAGCCCTATCCGTTTCAGAGTATGCTAAAAAGATTGGCTACGATTTAAAGGTTTTTGGTATTCCCAAAACGGTGGACAATGATCTGATGAATACAGATCATTGCCCGGGGTATGGTTCTGCCGCCAAATTTACAGCAACGGCGATTTTGGAAGCTACAAGAGATCTCAAATCCATGAGTTTGTCTTCCACGAAGGTATTTCTGATGGAATCAATGGGAAGGCATGCCGGATGGCTTGCAGCCTCAGCAGCATTGGCACAGGAAGTGGAAGAAGCTGCTGCTTCGGTGATACTCTTACCAGAGGTTGCCTTTTCGAAAGGAAAGTTCCTCGCACGTGTTGAAGAGGAGATTATCAAGAACGGTTTTTGTTCGATAGTGGCATCAGAGGCATTAACTGATGAGAAGGGTAAATTTATTTCAGATGCTGGATATAAGGATACATTCGGTAATGTTCAACTGGGTAAAATCAGTAACGTACTAGAACAGTTGATTAAAGACGAACTGAAATTGAAAATCCATACCGCCTTACCCGATTATCTTCAAAGATCTTCAAGACATATTGCAAGCCTGACTGATTGGCAAGATGCCATAGAGGTTGGCGCAAGAGCGGTTCTTTGGATGACAAATCATTCCATGTCCGGGAAGATGGTCAGCATTGTCAGAGACATGGATCAACCGTATATCAGACATTTTGAAATGGTAGAACTTAGTGATGTTGCAGGGGAAACAAAGACTTTACCTAATGATTTTATCGATGAATCGGGTTTTAACGTTACCCAAAAATTCTGGCAATACGCCAGACCTTTGATTATAGGGGAAACACCAAATCAATACATGTACGGAGTGCCCATGTATGCTAAATTAAAATATGTTCTTGAACAGAAAGTCCTTTAATGGGCACTAGTTGAAAAAAACAAGAGGCATATAAAATTCGTCAAGATTAATTAAGTTTTATTAATTTAAGAGGAGGGCGTATATGAAATCTTATGAGTTGGTAATAATTGGTGCCGGACCCGGAGGTTATGTCGGTGCAATCAGAGCTTCACAGCTGGGAATAAAGACCGCAGTGATTGAAAAGGATAAACCCGGTGGAGTATGTCTTAATATTGGATGTATTCCTTCGAAGGCATTGATACATCAAGCTGAGAAATTTAACGCCATTTCAGATCTGGAAAAGATGGGAATAAAAGTAGATACTAGTGAATTTGATTATAAACAGGTTTTTAAAAAGTCAAGACTTGCTGCAAAAAAGCTTTCCAAAGGGGTTCAATTCCTTTTAAAGAAAAATAAAGTGGATTATATTGAGGGGGAAGCCTCTTTTAAAGATAAAAACACCATTCTGGTCAACGAAGAAGAAATTCAGGCTAATCAAATTATTATCGCAACGGGATCCAGACCGAAACAGATTCCCGGTTTCGTTATAGATGAAGAAAATATTCTTAGTTCAACCGGCGCCTTAATGCTTGAAAAGCTTCCAAAGAAGATGCTTATTCTTGGAAGCGGGGCGATTGGTGTTGAATTTTCTCATGTGTTTAGTTCCTTTGGAGTTGAAATACATCTCGTTGAGATGCTTGATAATATCATACCAACAGAGGATGAGGATATTAGCAAAGAATTGGAGAAAGCGTTTAAAAAAAGAAAGATAAACTGTTACACTTCTACAAAAGCAACTGGTGTTGAGAAAACCGAAAATGGGTTAACGGTCACATTAAAAGATAAAGAAGGCAATGAAGAAAAACTCGAGGTAGATAAAATATTGCTTGCTGTAGGAAGAGATACGAATATTGAAGGACTAGGCCTTGATAAAATTGGGGTCGAATTGGAGAGGGGAAATTTCATAAAAACGGGGGATTACTATGAAACTTCAGTGAAAGACGTTTATGCTGTTGGTGATGTAGTCTCATCCCCATTACTTGCGCACGTGGCTTCAAAGGAAGCTGAAATTGCAGTTGAACATATAGCCGGTAAGGAACCGGAGAAAAAATTGGATCCAACTATTATCCCCGGAGCTGTTTATTGTGAGCCCGAGATTGGAAGTTTCGGTTTAAAGGAAAAAGATATTCAGGATAAAAAGGTCAAAGTATCAAAGTTCCCATATAAAGCGATCGGAAAAGCAACGGCAATAGAACAATCAGAAGGATTTATCAAATTAATTACCGATGAAAATTCCGGAGAAATACTTGGTGCAAGTATTATAGGTGCACAAGCAACGGAATTGATACATGAACTGTTATTGGCAAAGGATTCTGGAATCTTTACAGAGAAAATTGCTCAACTCATTCATGCACATCCCACCCTTTCAGAAGGTCTTATGGAAGCCTCAAGATTATCAAATGGCTGGGCAATACAAGTTTAGATTTAACTCATCATCTTGAACAATGAGGAGGAGTGAAAAGGAATGCCAAGTTGGCTTTATGTGATACCCTTCCTTTGGTTTGCTATCAGTGGTATCGTTAAGTTTGTCAAATCAGGCGGGCAGAAGATCGTGATGCTTGGGGATATAGTTATAGCAACAGGGTTTTTATATCAATTAATTTTCCCAACAGGTACCACCGGTTTTTTTATTGCAGGAGCCGGTGTTATTGTTGATTTGATACTGTATCTAATCGTATTAAAACAAACAAAAAGGAATCAAAGTGAAAAAACAGAAAATGAAAATCGGAAATAAAGAATAGTACTTAATTATATAAACAAAGAAATCATTTAAAGATGCTTGAGGGCATCTTTTTTTTAGATCAATAGGGGGACCACTTAACATGATATAATTAACAGGTTTTGAAAATCAACAAGTATCAATCAGGTTTTTTTTGAAAGGAAAGTGATTTTATGCCAAAGGTTTTTAGAAAAGAAAGAATAGAAGCGGAGATTTTAAGGGTGATGGCCGATGCCCTTGTCAATTGGAAAGAGCCTCCCATCCCAAAAGAATTGATATCATTCACAAGGGTTGAATTAACCAGAGACAAAAGATATGCCAAAGTATATGTTAGTATTTTTGATGCGGGTAATGAGGATGAGAATGCAGAAGAGATTTTTGAATTGTTAAATAAAAAAACCGGTTATTTTAGGGGTTTTCTGGGTAAACAAATCAGGCTCTATTACACGCCGGAAGTTAAACTGATTCACGATTATGGCATTAAAGAAAGTGTTAAAATGCAAAAAATAATTGATAATCTGGATATTAATCAGAAAGATTCAGAAAACACGGAGGATTGAGTTGGCTTCCATTAATGGCATTCTTCCGCTTTATAAACCAATCGGTCCCACGTCGCATGACATGGTGAGCTGGTTAAGAAAAAGGATAAAAACAAAAAAGGTAGGTCATTCAGGAACGCTGGATCCCTTTGCAGAAGGTGTGCTTGTCATGGGGATTGGGAAAGGGACAAGGATTTTAGAGTTTTTAAAAGATGAGAAAAAGGAATATACCATGACTTTTAGACTGGGACTTCTGACAGATACATATGATATAGAAGGACAAGTTGTAACTGATGAACCGGTAAAGATCAGTGAAGAAAAAATTACAGATGCAGTCAAAAGTATGGAAGGTGTTCAAAAACAGATTCCTCCAATCTATTCAGCCAAGAAGTATAAGGGTAAAAAATTGTATGAATATGCCCGTGAGGGAAAGGTCATTAAGATGCCTCCCAGAGAGATCGAGATTTTTTCTATCGATATTTTGAAGATTCATGACAGGGATATCACAATAAACGCCATCGTGACACCGGGTACCTACATGCGCTCACTAGCATTTGATATAGGATTAAAGCTTTCTACAAACGCTGCAGCAACTGAGCTGGTACGCAATGTCAATGGGCGTTTTACAGCCTCTGACTGTATGAGAGCGGGAGATTCGTCACAATTTGATTATGTGGAATTTCATCAGCATTTGAAGACTATCGGTGATGCCCTTTCAGGGCTAAGTCAGGTAAAGATCAAAGCAGGATATGTTAAAAACGTTTTAAATGGAAATCCGATTAGAATGGACTGGATTACAGATTATGGAGAGTTTAAAAAAGACGAACTAATACAAGTTGTCAATCAGGATAATGACTTGATTGCTGTTGGTTATGCCCAAAGAAATGCTTCTTTCTTCCGAACATTGAAAGAACAAGACAGGAATGAAATTGTTGTCAAAGCAAAGAAGGTTTTTGGAGAGAATGTGAGCAATGATTAAGTCCAATTCACTGACTTTAGGAATATTTGATGGTGTTCATATTGGACACAGGCGGCTTATTGAGAAAACAAAAGAAGTTAAAGAAACAAGCGGAAAGACGATATTGCTGACGTTTGCATATCCATCAACATACTATCTTCATAAAGAGAGTTTCCCGGGACTCATATATTCCCCGCGTAAGAGGGAGGAGATCATCAAATCATTGGGTATGGATTCTGTTGTTTTTCTTGACTTTAAGCAGTTTTATACAAAAACTCCCCTTGAATTTGTCAGGTATATCACCGAGCAATTTTCTCCTTCAGAGTTGACTGTTGGGTTTAACTTTCATTTTGGGAAAAATAGGATTGGTGACTCAGAGCTTCTATTAGATTTGGGGCATCGCTTTGGTTTTCGAACGAATATTGTACCTGCTGTTAACGCCTCTGGTCACAGAGTAAGCAGCTCATTAATTCGATATTTTTTAAAAAATGGAGATATTAAACGGGCTAATGAAATATTAAAATGTCCTTATTCAATAGAGGGAAAGGTTTTTCAGGATCAGGGACTGGGGAAAAAATTAGGATTTCCTACAGCTAATCTAAAGAGAGAAGGAAAAGGTTTGCTGACTCCGTGTTATGGTGTATATCTGGGTTATACACCTGGACTGGGTTTTGGTTTATTGAACATAGGCAAAAGACCAACAGTCAGCCAGGATGATTTGATCCATTATGAAGTACACTATTTAAAGGGCCATTATCAGTTATATGGAACGAAAATTGTCTGTTATCTTCTTGACTTCATTCGTCAAGAAAAAAAGTTTTTGTCTGTTGATGAGCTGGTTCAAGAGATAAAAAAAGACAGAAAGAAGGCATATCAGAAAATAGAGAGTTTAACAATTGAAGATGGTTGGTGGAAAAATGAAATTAAATAAATGGAGTATAATCTTTCTTCTGGTTTTAATTGTGTCTGTGTTCCTTTCTTGGGAATTCTTTATCACTAGCAGGATGAATTTGGATGTTTCATTCATCTTTCCCGATGGCATATCGGATGATGTGGAGTTCGAAATGAGAATCTATTCTGAGGAATTTGACAACAAGACGGCGGTCTTTCCACATGATAAAGAGATTAATTATTCAAGTATGCCATTTGGGGATTATTTCTTTGAACTCTATTTGGACGATCGTTTAATCATCAAAGAATTTCACAATTTTCAATCTCAATTTTCAATAAAACGAGCTAAAGAACAAGTTGCTCTGGATATCAGTGAATTGGCCACGATTACTTCAGTTAACTATAAGATTGTCGACCCCTATTTAACTATCAAATGGACCGGAAAATACCTTGGTGCTTATAAACCTGCTGAGTATCTTGTTTACCTAAATAATAACGAAAGACTCTTAAGTGTAAATTATTTAGAATTAGATGTTTTGAAGGAACTGCTTGAGGGTGAGCAAGCGGTAGATATTAGAATAATCCCCCTTACACAGTCAGGTGGAAAATTATTGAGTTTTGAATATCAGGTGCCAATCAGAATGGAGAGTGTTAGGCTGGATATTCCCGAAGGTTTTAACATCTATGATATGAGTATAAATATCCAGGAAAAGCGCATTCCAATTGACCCTTATGATTCGCGTATTAGTTTTCCTGTCATCGATTTAAGTGAGAATAGCATACCCTTCGAAATCTATTACTATGAAGATAGAATATGGAAATCAGAATTAGATCTGTCTGAAGTTGTTGAAACTATCAAGATACCGGATATTCCACAAGCTACAGTAACGGAGGTAGACTTGGATGAATCAACCGTCACAGTGCATTTGAACATCGATCGGGAAAAAGAGTTCTTGTACAATCGGTTTAAATATTTTGAAATTAGTTCCGACACAATTAATACAACTGCTACAGAATATTTTACCTACAATAATGATAATCAGAATATTTACATCACGCCCCTCTTTGAACCTGATATCCAAGGAGAAACCCTTCTTTTTACAATTCCTCAACCACCAATTCCGCATTTGCATACGTATATGTTCGATGAGAACTTGGATTTTGCACCTTCAATTAAGATTTATTCCGATAGTTTTCTAAAACTAACCGGAAACTTGCAGATAGATAATACTCTAGTTCACAATATACCTGAATTCAAAGGAGAATATCTCTTTGAATTGGATTTCGAAAAAGATGAGGTTCATTTGATAGAGATAAGCCTTGAGGATATTTACGGACAAACTGCTCAAAAGGCAAAATGGATTTCAACCTCAGTTCCGGAGACCTCTTTTTTTATTAAAGCCGAGCTCAACAAAAACCAGATCCTAGATATCAAATGGGACAGTTTAACGATTTATCAGGAAACCGAACTGATTATTACTGACAATTATAATATTAAGAGATTTTATCCGGAAGAGTCCGGCTTACAAATTGATCTTTCAGGTACCTTGTTACGTGAACCTCTGAGAGTAATATTAAAGGGTTTTTTAAACGGTGATGAGTATACAGCAGCTGTCATTGAAGGGATAAGAAGCGAGTAACACTTCTTATCCTCACAGTAGTGTTTTAAATGCTTAATCTGTTAATCTATCTTGAATTCCCTGGTTGGATGGTTTGTGTAATTGATGACACGACCTTCCCAAGTCCTGATTGTAATGTATTCTTTCCCCCTTGAAATAAGGTATTCTGGCAGGATAGGTGTTTTACCATAACCGCCGGGCGCATTTATGATATATGTGGGGATTGCCAGACCTGAAGTGTAACCCCGCAGGTATTCCATGATTTCCAATCCGTCATCAACTGATGTATTAAAGTGCGTTGTGCCCTTCACATGTTTGGCATGAAAAATGTAATAAGGTCGCACCCGTACTTTCAATAGCTCTTGATTGAGTAATTTCATAACGTGTTTATCGTTATTGATACCATTCAACAATACAGCCTGATTACCAAGTGGTATTCCTGCGTTTGCCAATTTTTCGCAAGCTTCTTTGGCTTCGATTGTAATCTCTTTTGGATGATTGACATGTGTGTTGATAAAAAGCGGATGGTATTTTTTTAACATGCTAACAAGCTCATCTGTGATTCTTTGCGGCATGGTTACCGGAGTCCTGGAACCTATTCTGATAATTTCCACATGTTCGATCTTTCGCAATTTTGACAGAATGTTTTCCAGGTAGTTGTCAGTCATAGTCAAAGGATCGCCACCGGTGATTAATACATCCCTTATCTCTTCATTTTGTGCTATATAATCTATGGATTCATCGATTACGGATATCGGTTGCGGTTCATCTTCCTCTCCAATATTCCGTCTTCTCTGGCAATGGCGGCAAAACATGGCACATTCATTAGTAACATTAATGATCAATCTGTCGGGATATCGCCTGGTAACTGTTCCGGCCGGATTGGTAAGTTGTTCGTTCATGGGGTCTAATTTCCCTTCTTTGTCTACGTCTTCAAAGATCGTTGGTATAGCTTGTAATCTGATCGGACAATAAGGATTTGTTTTGTCCATGAGACTGGCATAGTAAGGGGAAATTGCCCAGCGGTATCTTTCTCCGATTTTTTCAATGTCTTTTCTGTGCTTATCTGTTAAATCTACTACTTGTGAAAGAGTTGATACATCAGAGATTCGATTGGCCAGTTGCCAATGATAATCACGCCACTGTTCTAAAGTGCAATTTAATGCAAGCATGATTCGTTCACGATTTCTTTTAAATTCCTCTGTGAGATCCATACCTTTTTTGATATGTTTTTTAGCCTCTATGAAGTCCGAAATTCGACTTTTCAGCTCTTGCGCCCTGTCCAAAGAAACACTTTTCTTTTTATCGTAGTTAGTATTTTTTTCCATATCAATCACTTGACCACCTCCCAAGGAGTCTGGAAAAACGAGAATATATTGACTATAAACCATTATAAATAATAAGATTTGCATAGTTTCAGCATAAAAACCAGAAAAGCAATTGTAGTTTACCTCAAAAGATTATAGCTTATTAAAAATGATATGTCAAATCACAAGGATTTGTTTTTTCTTGTCTTTAGAATTTCTTGTTGTTGGTTTGATTTGATATAATAGATCAGTTTGAAAGATATTAAAAGACGAGGTGAACGGCGTTGACTATTGGTAAAAAATTGATGCTAGGGTTTGGTTTAATAATTGTGTTGTTGTTGATTGTGATGCTAATTTCTTTCATTTCCAGCCAAAGCATTAAAGACGAGGGTGAAAGTATTGTGATTCAGGCAAAAGATGCCAGATCTGAATACAAACAATTTACTAACATAGATACTTTTGAATCGGATTTAAAGGATATGCTCCAATATGTATTGAGACTGGGTTATGTAACAAATACAGATGAACAGGAAATGATGTTCGAAGAATATAAAAAGATGTTTTCTGCTGTAGAAGAACTGTCGAAGACTAATGGATTTTTTTCACTTTTAGAATTAGAATTAACCAAATTGAATGATAGTGTTGAAAAGATCTTCACGCAAAAGGCGTTAGAATTGGATGCCCTTTCACAGCTTTCTGCTGACAAAGTAACAGCAGAGGACATCAGAACACAATTGGAATTTTTGTATAAAGAAAAGGAAGAACTGCTAAAGAGGGATGACATGAAGATCGTCCGTATCATTCAAACTTTACAAATGATGAAACAGGATTATATTTCCTTAAGACAGCCTGATGAAAAGAAAGAGAATGAAATAAAAGAACGACTTTTAGAATCAGGTTTAGATGGGTTAACTTTCATTGAGATGGAAGTTTTATGGGACAATGAAGTTTTGGGAGGGCCGCCAATCACTGGATTTCCTATGCTTATTCTCTGTGCAAGAGAATTGATGGCAACCGATGGTAAATATCCGGATTTCTTATCAGAGTTGAAACAGGCGAAAGAAGATATTCTGGATTATATAAAATTAAAAACTCAATTTGGTTATACTACATATGATGCTGTGGCATCCATTTTTGTTCCGTTATCTGTTGAGTTATATGAAAAAAAACTGAAAAAACTGCAGGAGTCGTTGTTAAAAATAAGCCGTATGGAAGTCAATTTACAAGCAAAGGAAAATATGGTCGGCTACCATAATGAAACTGCTGAGCAAGCCCGAAAAGACTCGCTAAATACCATTAAAAATGAACTTTCAACAGTATTGAATGATTTGCAGGTACGACTTGAAGCACTTATTTCTGAAAGCGCCACTAGTTTTAATGAAAATCTCAATCAAGTGGAAGAAAAAAGTGAAGAAAGCGTTACTCTGATAAACAACATGAATTCGTTTATTTTGATCGTGTTGATCACATCCGTTTTGATCAGCATCATCATTGCCTACTTTATCTATTCAAGTATCAAAAAACCTATTGTCAACATCCTGAAAAAAACCGAAAAAATCAAAAACCTTGACTTTACTGTTGAATTTGAAGAAACAAAGAAAAAAGATGAAATGGGACAATTGGAAACTGCGTTGAAAGAGATTGTATGGGCTGTTAAAGAAACCTTGCAGAATGTAAAAAAGGCAATAGAAGATGTGAAGGAATCCACCGACAAACTGGAACAGGTAGCCGGTGAATCCGAAAACATCTCAAAGGAGCTTAAATCACAGGCAGACAGGACGGAAAACGATGTACAAGACACGTCAGCGGCGATTGAAGAGGTAAGTTCGGGAGTAGAGGAAGTGGCGGCATCGGCGAAGAACATCACAGACGTATCGTCAGATCTGTACGAAAGGACACAGGAAACGTCCAAATCGGCAAAAAGCGGACAGAAAGAACTGACAAAAGTGGCAGACATTGTCAAGGAAGCGGAAGAGCAGGCAAAGGCAACGTCCAGAGTAGTAGAGGAGTTGCAAGCAAATGCGAAGAACGTGGGAGAAATCGTCAAGACGATATCGGGAATCTCAGAACAGACGAACCTGTTGGCGTTAAATGCTGCGATAGAGGCAGCGCGTGCTGGAGAAGCAGGTAAAGGCTTTGCGGTAGTAGCGGATGAGATCAGGAAATTGGCGGAAGAGAGTCAGAAATCGACGGAAGACATTGCAAAGATGCTCAAAGAGATTGGAAATGGAGTGGGCGAAGTCAACGATGCTTCGGATAAGACGGTGGAGATTGTAAACAAGATGGAAGAAAACTCCAGAGAGGCCCTTGAACAATTTGAAAACATACTTGAACGACTGAGCGGGGTAACGGAGTCCGTCCACAATCTCAACAGTACATCAGAGGAACAAAGTGCGGCAGCGCAAGAGATAGCGGATGCAATGGATCAATCAGCCCGATCCATGGTTAATGCTTCCGAACAGGTTGAGAATATGGTTCGTGATGTTGAACAACAAGTTGATTCAATATCAAAAATGAATGAGATATCACAAACAATGAGGCGTTTAGCAGATGATTTAAGATTGGATATCAGCAAATTTAAATCATAAACAATAAATTGTCATCGGAAGGAAAAGATCACAGTTGATAATAACCGAAAATCCTATAAACGTATTACTATATTAAACAAAAAACAACGATATAGAAAAACTATATTGGAACGTTTTTTGGAAAAGAATAAATGTGATAAAATAGAATAATCAGCGTGCAATCGAGGAGGGAATGAATGAAAATTTCTACCAAGTTATTAATGGGATTTACAGTTATTATTATCATTCTTGTTGTAGTTTTATTGGTATCCACCATATCTAACAGAGAAGTTGTTTTGCAAGCAGATACTGTTCTTGAGCAAACAGATGCTTCTGAGAAAGAGCTTCTTGAATTTAGAAGGTATAATCAGTTGGAAAGTGGTATCAAAGATATGATACAGACTGTATTGAATTTGGGATATGTGGCAACGATAGAAGAAGAGAATTTGATTAAAGAACAATACCAAAAAAATGTAGAAAGTTTGAAGGAGATCATATCAAGCTATGAAAGTGCTGAGACTTACTTACAAACTATTTCTCAGATAGACGAATATGTCAAAGATGTATTCAACTATAAAGAAATAGAGATTCTTTCTCAAAAGGAATTAGAAGAGAATCAGGAAAAGCAAAAGCAATTCATGGTAAAAAAGACTTCTTTTACTGAAAAGATTCAGAAGATGCAGAAAGTAGATATGCAAAAAGTTGAAAAAACCATGGAATCGTTTAAACTTATAAAAGACGAGCATGCAGAAATGAAAAAGCCAACCGATGAGCAAAAGCAGATGTTGAATGAAGAGTTGATCAGTAAAACAGATGTCGAAGAGTTGGGAATGTATGAAATAGAGGAGATTTGGAAACCGGAATTACTTGATATAACCATAAAGGAGTTTTCTGATCTTGAATTCGTAACACGAAATATTATCATCAATCCGGAAGATTCGGAGGAATTGCTTCCCAAGGCAGTTGAAATTGCCGAAAAGATAAACAGCAATGTGGGTTTTCAGGTGATGTTTGGTTCAGCTGTGTATGATCCTGTCTCTGCACAACTGATATCTTTAACCTTGGATAAGTATATTGAGCAGCTGAAAGAAATGGTAAAAATAATCAATGAGAGAGAAGAAAATGAAAAAGCCATGATCGTAGTACAGGAAGTAATAGAAAATGCAAATCAAAGGGTAGATGAAAGCAGAACTTTGGCTTTTAATATTATCAATACCAATATTAAGACTAGCAGTCGGGAGCTGTCATCCATTATCGAGGAAAAAGCCGAAAACCAATATGGAAGTTTGAAACAAAGTTTTGAATCTATCAAAAAGAATAACACAACCAGTAAAGAAACAATAGAGAAAAACAATTTCCAAATATTATTGCTGATATCAATCACCATTGTGATTAGTCTGATTGTAGCGGTAGTTATTATCAGAAGCATTAAAAAGCCAATTAAACGTTTACTTGAGAAATCAACTTTACTTCAAAATCTGGATATGACGGTGGATTTTGAAGCAGATAGCGGTAAAGACGAAATAGGACAAATCGAACACGCACTGGCACGGGTCGTAGAGGTCATAAAAGATACATTAACCGATTTCAGAAATGCAGTTCAGAACGTTAGAATGGCAACCGACAAACTGGAACAGGTAGCCGGTGAATCCGAAAACATCTCAAAGGAGCTTAAATCACAGGCAGACAGGACGGAAAACGATGTACAAGACACGTCAGCGGCGATTGAAGAGGTAAGTTCGGGAGTAGAGGAAGTGGCGGCATCGGCGAAGAACATCACAGACGTATCGTCAGATCTGTACGAAAGGACACAGGAAACGTCCAAATCGGCAAAAAGCGGACAGAAAGAACTGACAAAAGTGGCAGACATTGTCAAGGAAGCGGAAGAGCAGGCAAAGGCAACGTCCAGAGTAGTAGAGGAGTTGCAAGCAAATGCGAAGAACGTGGGAGAAATCGTCAAGACGATATCGGGAATCTCAGAACAGACGAACCTGTTGGCGTTAAATGCTGCGATAGAGGCAGCGCGTGCTGGAGAAGCAGGTAAAGGCTTTGCGGTAGTAGCGGATGAGATCAGGAAATTGGCGGAAGAGAGTCAGAAATCGACGGAAGACATTGCAAAGATGCTCAAAGAGATTGGAAATGGAGTGGGCGAAGTCAACGATGCTTCGGATAAGACGGTGGAGATTGTAAACAAGATGGAAGAAAACTCCAGAGAGGCCCTTGAACAATTTGAAAACATACTTGAACGACTGAGCGGGGTAACGGAGTCCGTCCACAATCTCAACAGTACATCAGAGGAACAAAGTGCGGCAGCGCAAGAGATAGCGGATGCAATGGATCAATCAGCCCGATCCATGGTTAATGCTTCCGAACAGGTTGAGAATATGGTTCGACAGCTTGAAAATCAATCAGCTTCGGTAAAAGATTTATCTCAGACTTCAAGCGAGTTGACAGTTCTAAACAAAGAACTTGAAGAGGATATCAACAAATTTAAATTATAGTCAAATAAGATGAATAAGCGGGTTTATTGCCCGCTTTTTTCTTACTTCAATATGCGGAATCATATGGTATAATTCTCCATCAACTAGAAATAACAACTTTTAGACATTAAAGCAGGTAATAATCAGCCTGCTAAATATTTTCAAAAATGATTCTGAATAACAACTTTTAAAATGAGGCAGATTTTTTTATTTAAAGGATTTTTAATGAAGGGGGTCTTTATGTCAAGAAAGATTATCCTGGATTGTGATCCAGGCCATGATGATGCTGTTGCGATACTCCTTGCAGGTATTGCTGAAGAGTTAGAACTTTTGGGAATAACAACCGTAGCAGGAAATTCGTATGTTGAAAATACGACAAAAAATGCATTGATTCTTGTGGAAAATGGAAAACTCAACGTTCCGGTTTGTGAAGGTGCCTCAAAACCTTTGGTTAGAGAACAAATCGTTGCTCCGGATATTCACGGAGAATCAGGTTTAGAAGGAGCCAATCTGCCACAACCAACCATCAAGAAAGATTCAAGAGGTGCTGTAGAGTTCATTGCACAAAAACTATGTGAATTCCAAAATGAAGTGACACTTGTTGCAGTGGGACCCCTTACGAATATAGCAACATTTGTGATCAATTATCCCGAATTGGTAGAGAAAGTCCAAGAACTGGTAATTATGGGAGGGGGTATTGAATTTGGCAATACTACACCCGTAGCCGAGTTCAATATTTTAGCCGATCCTGAGGCAGCGCAAATTGTATTTAACTCTCATATTCCTCTCACAGTTTTCGGTTTGGATGTAACACATCAAACGAAAATCTTCATGGAGGAGATAAAGAAAATGCAAGCCTTTTCCTCATTTATCGTTTCAAAAATGGGATTGCTGCTTGAGTTTTTTCATCAAACCTACTTCGATGTTTTTAAAATTAAAGGCGCTCCTTTACACGATCCATGTGCAATCGCTTATTTAATTGAACCGGAATTGTTTGAATACAAAGAATATTATTGCCAGATAGAGCTAAAGGGACAATTAACTTATGGACAAACGGTTGTTGATTACTGGAAAAACAATGGGAAAACACCTAATTCAAAGTGGGCGATTAAAGCAAATAGAGAAAGATTTATCAATTTACTTTTCGATAAACTATCAAAATATGAATAAATTGGAGGTTTTGTTGAATGGAAAATCCCACCTATCACATTCAAATAGAGGATAGTCAAAAGGTTGGCAGATACGTTTTACTGCCGGGAGATCGGGGCAGGGTTAAACGAATGGCAAAGTATTTGGAAAATCCTGTTGTGGTTGGAGACAACAGAGAGTATTTTACAATGACGGGACAACTTAACGGTGAAAAGGTTTCCGTTATGTCAACGGGAATGGGAGCACCTTGTATATCCATCGGAGTAGAGGAGATAAGAACATTAGGAGCGGATACATTCATACGTGTTGGCACAACCGGTGCTTTACAGCCTCATATCAACCTGGGTGATTCAATTATTGCAACGGCTGCTGTCAGATCAGATGGAACCATGGTTGAATATGTACCCAGGGAGTATCCCGCTGTTGCCGATTTTAACGTTATCAGTAAAATGAAGAATGCTGCAGAAATCATCGATAATCCCCATCATCTGGGTATTGTTCACTCTACAGATTCTTATTATGGCAGAAATTTCAATCCGGAAGCGGCATTGGAGTATTCAAAATTGCTTGCGAAGGCAAATGTATTAGCAGTGGAGATGGAAATATCAGCGCTTTACATTTTAGGGTCAATATATGCTTTAAGAACCGGCGCCATACTCACAATAAGAGAAGCTCGAAAGAAAATTGGAGAAACTTATCAACAAGCTGGCGAGGAATATGAACAGGGTATGGAAAAGTCGATTCAGATTGCATTCAAGTCTATAGAATTACTTATCGAGGAAGACAGGGCTTAATGCCCTTAAAATACAGGAGGTGTATTTATGAAAAAAGCATTAATCGTACTCTTATTAACTGTGTTTGTAGTGAGTGTTTTTTCGGCACCAAGGGTTCTTAACCTCATCAATGGAACGCTGGGAGACAAATCATTCTTTGATTCAGCTGAACGCGGGATGGTGATGGTTCAAGAAAAACTTGGACTTGAGACAAAGACCATTGAAATGGGTTATAACCCCTCAGAATGGAAACCAACTCTTGAGGACATGTCAGACTCGGGTATGTATGATCTGATAGTTGTTGGAACATGGCAAATGGTCGATACACTTGCTGAGATTGCTCCCTATTATCCTGAAATTACCTACATCATCTATGATACTGACATGCCATTTGACAACGGAAATCTCGATAACGTTTATGCCATGACGTACAAACAGAATGAAGGTTCATTCCTTGCCGGTGCTCTTGCAGCAATGGTATCAAAAGATACCGAATTGGCATACAGTAATTCTGATAACAAAATTATCGGATTGCTTGGAGGAATGGATATTGCCGTTATCAATGACTTTCTAGTGGGATATATTGAAGGTGCTCAGTATGTTGATCCGGAAATGAGGGTCACAACTTCTTATGTAGGTGCCTGGAATGACCCTGCAAAGGGAAAAGAATTCACTTTGGCCATGTACAGGCAAGGAGCAGATGTTGTCTTTGCAGTTGCGGGTGAAACTGGAAATGGCGTACTTGAAGCTGCTAAAGAAATGGATAGATGGTCAATTGGAGTCGATTCAGATATGCAATTAATCTATGAAGAGAAGGATATGGCCATTGTCAACCACATGCTGACATCCATGCTCAAGAATGTTGACCAGTCAGTTTACAGAGCAGTAGAGATGTATCTGAACGATGAGCTTCCTCTGGGTACAACCGAAGCTTTGGGATTAAAAGAAAACTCAGTTGGACTTGCCAAAAATCAATATTTTGACAAATTCCTTCAAGAGAATCCTGAAATCGCAGAAAGGCTTGACGAGATAGAAAAAATGATTCTCGATGGAAAGATTTCTGTTTCTTCAGCTTTTGGAATGACTAATGAACAGCTCAATGCCGTAAGGGATGCAGCTAAATAAATTTTTTATATTCTTAAAATAGGCTTCCCGGGGGGAGCCTATTTTTTATCAAGGAGTGATTTAATGGAAGAAAATTGTATCCTTGAAATGAAAGATATCTGGAAGATTTATCCTAACGGTGTTGTTGCGAACAAAGCAATGAATCTGAAGGTTAACAAGGGTGAAATACACGCGCTTCTTGGAGAAAATGGTGCCGGTAAATCGACCTTGATGAAGATTTTATTTGGTATCGAACAACCCACTAAAGGAGAGATTATCTATGAGGGTCAAAATGTGGATATTTCTTCGCCCGGCAAAGCGATTGAACTCGGAATAGGCATGGTTCATCAGCATTTTATGCTGGTTCCCTCCCTGACCGTTGCTGAGAATATTATCCTGGGGATGGAACCCAAGAAAGGACTCTCAATAGATATAGAACAGGCATATCATTTTGTTCAGCATCAATCAGATGTTTTTGGGCTTCCCGTCCCTTCAAAAGAAAAAGTTAAGGACATATCGGTGGGGATGAAGCAACGGGTCGAAATCATTAAAACTTTGGTCAGAGGGGCCAATCTCATCATACTTGACGAGCCAACTGCGGTCTTGACACCTCAAGAAATGGTTGATTTGTTCAAAGCTTTGAAGAATCTTACTGAAAAGGGGAAGACGATCATCTTCATCACCCATAACCTCAATGAGGTTAAAGAAATCGCCAACAGAATTACGGTAACTAGAAGAGGTAGGGTGGTTGGAACAGCAGAAGTTAAGGATATTTCTGAAATAGAAATGTCAAAAATGATGGTTGGAAGAGATGTGGATATTAGAATTGATAAAGAACCTGCTAAAACAGGTGAAAAACTTATGGAAATTAACGATCTGGAGTTCACAAGGGCTGATGGAGTCAAATCACTTAATGGAATTTCTTTTTCATTACGAGAAGGGGAAATCCTTGGAGTAGCAGGAGTTGAAGGTAATGGTCAGACTGAATTGGTACAAATCATTACCGGGATTATACCAAGGGAAAGCGGGCGAATAAGGTTAAATGCTGTTGATCTTCCCGGTAAGACTAATCCGGGATTTTGCAGAAATGCGGGATTAAGTCATATTCCCTCTGATAGAATGGAAAGGGGAGTTGCTTCTGATTCCACCATAGCAGAAAATATCATCAGTGATAGGTTTAAAAAACAACCCTTTTCGAACAAAGGCGTTCTTAGTTGGAGGGAAATTCATCGCTTTGGAGAAGAAATGGTCAAGGAATTTGATATTCGAACAGACAGCGCAAAGACTGAAATTAAAATGCTATCAGGTGGGAATATTCAAAAAGTGGTTGTAGCAAGGGAGTTTACCGCCCATTCGAAGATCACCATTGCAGATCAGCCTACAAGAGGAATCGATATTGCAGCGGCGGATTTTATCAGAAGAAGGCTTGTAAAGGAAAGAGAAAATAATCTTGGAGTTTTGCTTGTTTCGGCCGATCTCACCGAACTTTTAGAAGTGGCAGACAGAATCATCGTGTTGTATAAAGGGGAAACTGTTGCTCATTTTAAAGATATCAAAAAAATTAATGAAACCGTATTAGGGGAATATATGTTGGGAATCAAAAGAATGTCTAATGAA
The DNA here is from genome assembly GCA_964604305.1 of uncultured Thermotogaceae bacterium. Classification (GTDB taxonomy): domain Bacteria; phylum Thermotogota; class Thermotogae; order MWEM01; family MWEM01; genus JASUTC01. The sequence goes on from CAZRYM010000002.1 coordinate 54,741, forward strand.
GAAATGGGTGATTTGTAATGAAGGCTGACAAGCGCTTTACTTTATATAGAATCGGAATTTCTGTAGGAATTGCTCTGCTCATTGGATATATTATTGTATTCGTTTCAAGTGTTCCTTCCACAAATATCTCTTTCTTGAAAAAAATGAAAGAGGCGTTTGACAGCGCAAACGAAGCGTATAAATACTTCCTTACCGGTGCGTTGGTTCGTTGGCGTTCTACCGGTGCCGCTTTTAATCAAAGCGGTTTTATTCAATGGATTAATGAGGCAGTCCCAATTATAATAACCGGTCTTGCTGTTTCTATGGTATTTACTGCAAAACAATTTAATATCGGTGCAGAAGGCCAGATGTTCCTTGGTGCAGCAGTTGCAACTGCTGTAGCGATTTATTTTCCGGGAATCCCGTTTATCTCAACTTTGTTTGTCATCCTTACTGCGATGGCTGTTGGTGCCGGATTTGCATCTATTCCCGGTTATATGAAAGCCAGATTAAAAGCTTCGGAGCTTGTCACTTCACTTATGCTAAATTATGTTGCCTTTTTTATGGGATTGTTTATCATTAAAACCTTTCTGAGAGATACGGAAGCGGGGTCCCTTGTATCCCTTCAGTTCCAGGAGCAGGCCATGCTGCCATTGTTAAACGAAAGGTACAGATGGCATATCGGAATCTTTTTTGCATTGGGGATGACCCTTCTTGTGTGGTTCATCATGAAAAAGACAACATGGGGGTACAAGGTCAAACTGATAGGTGATAACCTGAAATTTGCCGAATATTCCGGTATTAATTCATCGAAGATGATTTTACAGGTTCAAGTGGCTGCAGGTGCTGTTGCAGGATCTGCAGGTATCGTCGAACTACTCGGTTATCACGGCCGTTTCTTATGGTTATATTCTCCGGGTTATGGTTGGGACGGTATCATAATTGCCACATTGGCAAGGAACAACCCTCTTTTTGTGCCACTGGCTGCATTATTTCTTTCTTATATTCGGGTGGGAGCAAAAATTATGGGAAGATACACCAGCATAGCTCCTGAAATTGTCGCAATTTTACAGGCTGTGATTATCTTATTGGTAACTGCCGAAGCGTTCTTGGCAAAATGGAAACAGAGGTCCGTTAATAAAGAGGCCACAAAGAACGAGAACAGCATTACTGGAGTACAAGTAGGTGAGGCAAAATGAATGAAATGCTTCAAGGTATATTATCATGGGATTTTATTGCAGCAGGTATAAGAGTTACAACGCCGATTCTTCTTGCTGCGTTAGGTGCTTTAATAGCTGAATCTGCCGGCACACCAAACATCGCCCTTGAAGGCATCATGCTGATCTCAGCCTTTATAGGGGTAATTGTCAGCGGATTTACAGGAAGTTTATGGCTCGCCATCATCTTTGGGGTAATCGTGGGAACGATGATGGCTGCAGTTTTGGCGTATTTTGCTTTAAAACTGAAGACAGATATTATTTTAGCGGCTATTGCGTTGAATATCTTCGCCAGTGGGGGAACGATCTTTTTCCTTGCCATGCTCACCGGTGATAAAGGCTCATCAGCTTCGGTTAATTCATTGCTTATTCCCAATCTGACTATTCCGCTGATCGATAAGATTCCCATACTTGGTGATATTCTCAGCGGACATCATTCCATTACTTATGTAGCAATTATTCTGATCTTCGTAGTTCAGTATATAATGTACAAGACACCGTTGGGTTTGAGAATCAGAGCAGTGGGAGAAAATCCGGATGCCGCAGAATCAGTAGGTATATCAGTAATTAAGACAAGATTTATTGCCTTAATGCTAAGTGGATTTTTGGCCAGTTTAGGTGGTTTATTTCTTTCAATGGGTTACGTTTCATGGTTTGCCAGAGATATGACTGCGGGGCGAGGGTGGATAGCATTGGCTGCCCAAGCGCTGGGTGGATTAAATGCCTTTGGCGTAGCTGCCGGGTCTTTCCTTTTTGGATTTACTGAAGCTGCCTCCTACTCATTGCAAATATTTGATATTCCCTATGAATTCACACAATCACTGCCGTTTATCATTACGATTGTTGTGTTGGGGATTTACGCTTGGCGAAAAGTCAAGGCATCGGGAAAGCTGAATGTGTCAAATAGTTCAATCGGTCCTACTGAAAAATAAACAACTGCTTAATGTAAAACATAAAGCCGGTTATTGAGAAGAAATCTAATAACCGGTTTTTTTATTCCTCTAAAGGAGTACATTTTCCGTAAATCGGTAATGATTTTACCGGTTGTGTCAATTCAAAGGTTCCTGCTTCAATTTGCTTTTTTAATATTTCAGTTATTTTATATGCGTCACGAATCTTGGACATGGTCCTTGAAACCGGCTTCTTGCCTGATAATTGTATGTTGTTGTTGTGCAATTGATCATATGTTACCGTTCCAATCGTTTCTCCTGTTGCAAAATCGTGTACTTGCGTAATAATATCTTTATTTCTTATCGAAAGTGCATGGGCTATATCGGAGTTTAGGACCGGGATTGGGATACCGATTGAGATGTAAAGGCTCACACCGTACCCTTTGATATATAAGGGGGCGATAAACTCAGGTTTCACTTGTCGGAGATCGGCTGAGATGGCTAAAGTAGCTGAAGGAGCAATGGGTAAATGAGTTTTCTCGTCCCTCTTTGCATAAGCATTATACTGAGTGCCTTCCCAGCTGATAAATCCTTCTCCACCACAAAAAAAGATTCGGGTTCCAATACCGATTGTTTGTAAATAGGGATCGTTCATCAAAGGAGATATGTCTCCGGCTCCTGCAAAATTAACACTGCCCACGTTTGGTAAAAGGCTGCCCATGTATGTTTTAAGTTCTATCTCTGATGAATTGCAAGCTGCATTGTAATTTTGGTAACAATTTCTGGGATTGAAAAAATACACTTGGTTTAAATCATCAATTGTAATTTCCTTTGAAAAATGACTTTTTGGATAACAATCTGTAGAGGTTCCATCTGCTTTAAAAGAGATAGACTTGCCTTTAACCAGTTTATCTATCACATGTGCACCACCATAAGTGCTATTGGAAACGCTTTCCTGAGTAGCACCCAGATAAAAGTCAGCACAAGCGATGCCACCATAAGCTTGAACATCATCCAAAAAGACTTCTTGCATTTTCATATGAGGATTAGTGTGACCCGTGTTAATAAAAACACCTGATGAACACATGGGACTGTAGGTTGCTGTTGTGACAACGTCGCATTTTTCTGCCAAACTCTTTGTCCCTTCTTCTTCAGCCAATTCCTTGGCTTGTGAAGCAGTGAGAATTAACGCCTTATTTTCTTTTATTTTTTTGTTGATTTCATCTATGCTTTTCATTAAAAAACTCCTCATGAATGGATTTTATAGCATCATTTCTTTGTTGGGCATCTACAATAAAATAGCTTGCAACATCTGATACTCCCATTGAAACAACCTTTGCATTTATCCCTTTACGAGATATGGCATTGAACAACTTTGCAGCAATTCCGTGGGTATCGTTCAACCCTTCACCAACTATCGCAATTAGAGAGATATCATCTTTTATCTCCACTTCGTTGACACCATGGACATCAAGATGCTGCAATAACTTGTAAGCCTTATAGAGATCGGAAGAGGAAAGTAGAATTGAAATAATGGTTTGAGAAGTTAGCACGGACTTGATGTTGATACCTTCTAATTTCATAGCATTTGTCACATCTGCCAGTATCCCGGGTTTAACTCCTACTCCAGGACCTTTTAGCTTTAGGATCCCAATATCATCTGTGTATGAACAACTTTTTACGATATAGCTGGTTTTGACTGATTTAGAAGAAATTATTGTTAAGGGTTTGATATGATCCAAATCACCATCTATATTGAAAAGGTTGAGGGGGATATTGTCCGGTTTTAAAGGTTCAAAAGCCCTTGGATGAATGATTTCAGCTCCGAAATAGGATAGTTCTGCAGCCTCAAGATAAGTCATTCTTTTTATGTTCCTGGCGTTGGGAACGATTTTTGGATCTGCACTTAAAAAACCTTTCACATCTTTCCAAAGATCGATTGACTGAGCTTTAACACACCTGGCGATAGCAGCAGCTGAATAATCACTGCCTCCCCTGCCGAAAAGATTAACTTTGCCCGATTCTGAAATTCCATAAAAACCGGGAACAATATAGATCAGGTTTTCTTTAAAAAAGGAAGCAACTTTGCATGAACACCTGTCAAAATCAACACTGGCATTTCCAAACTCCCCATCTGTGAGTAACCCGATATCTTCAGGCGTGGCTTCTTTGCATATAATGTTCAACTGATTTAAAATTTTATATAGGGTAAAAGCAGAAAGTCTCTCGCCATAACTAAGAACCGTATCTCTGACGAAATCAGGAGCCTCGCCAATGTAGTGGATCCCTAAAAGAAATCTTTTTAATTCTTCTATACGTTTTTCCAGTTCAGAAAACGTAGACTGAAGATCTGAAGACTCCAGGAGATAATCCGAAAGGATTTCCTTATGTGCCTTTAAAAGTGTTTGCTGTAATTGGTCGATAGAATCAAAATTACGATGAACTTTTTCAACTGTGGTTAAAATGGTATCTGTCATACCATAAAGTGCTGAAATCACTATAATCAAAGGTTTGTCATAACTTCTGATAACTCTTACCAGCTTTGAAATATCTTCTCTTTTTTTTAGGTTGGATCCCCCAAATTTGACTACTTTCATCGATTGCCTCCATTGTCAGATAAAATCTATAGTATCGCTTTCCTTAAATCATACTAACCAGTATCTTCAAATCAATAGTTTCAGCTTTAAATTTTTCAAGAGAAATTATACCATTTCAATCAACGGATACGTTTTACTCAACCCAGATGTATTTTCTCGTGTCTGTTGCCAGGAAAGGTCCGGAATGGGGTATAAAATCCAATATGGCTGCCGGCGGTAATCTCCCCGGTGCATATAATTTTACTTTTCCCTTTATTGACCCTTTCATATCACTTCCCACCAGGGTTATGGAATGGGAGTACATAGAATCTTTATCGGATTGCTTCTGGGTATCCGGTAGAATAAACAATGAAGTATCCGGATACTTTTGATTAAAGATTTGTTCAATGTCCTTTATGGGGTGTCTTTCATATTGTAGAGTCGGTATGCCATAGAAGGTTTTTCCTTTGTCTTTTGCTTCTTTTTGAACCAAATAAATAGCCTCTTGGAAGGTTTGATAATCAGTGTTTAGAAGATCTGAAATGGAAATATCTACAGCTGTTTCAAGCTCTTCTTTAAGCCATTGAGTTTGAAGCGCATACCAGGTTTGCAGATATTTCTGCGTATTTGGCCAAAAATCCAAAACATTTTTCTCTTTAGTCAAAGTGTTTAAAACCAGTTCAACATCAGATTCAATTCCGGCTGTGATTGCTACTAAAGACAGAATACCCGCTCTGATACTACCTATACCGGTTATTTCTGTTAAAAGAGAATAATAAGGATGGATTCCATATGAAAGAGAACGCATGATTCGTTGATATTCATTCTCTCCCAAATCCGGCCAAAATCCTCTACCAGCACCCTGTCGGATGAAACTCAGCACCAATTGCATATCATTTGCAAGTGAAGATGTCCAGGCAGGAGGTCTTTGTCTCATTGCTGTGGCAATATTGTCTTTATAACCCAGCCCTATTCTCATAGCAACAGTTCCCAAACCATATTGCATAATACCGGTATCCGGGAAATTACCGGAAACTGTGGCGACATTCCACATTCCCGGAAAGATTGGCAAATAGGGCGGATAATGCGATGGTATGGTACCCGTTGTGGGAATTAAGACTGCTGTTGCTTCAAATCTACTCCAAAAAGATGCCTGATCCGGTTCGCCATCATGAGTTTTTGGAATAACACTGAAAAATTGAGAGACCTTTTCAGGATTGAGCATATAAGAGGCAGTTAGCATTCCCAGGTTGGTAATGTTGTCTTCGTCAAGCATTTTTATTTCCCTTAATCGTTCATACGCCTTTTTTAACACTTTTTTCTTGTCTGAACTTTTATAATGTGTATCCAATATTCTTACCGGATCTACTGACATGATTCCCAAGGCGGCCAATTCTATATCTCCAAGTTCTCGAGTAATGGATGCGTTGAAGTTTCTGGAATAACCTTGTGATACGACACCGAAGGATCTGTCAAGTGCGGTTTCCAGGTGTTCGTCCAGTCCTCGTTTGAGCTTTTCTTCTAAAAGTTCCTGAGTCCTGCTACCGCGACTACCTGTTGAATACATTACTCTTCCATATCCTCTGACTGTATGTCCCTTTCTGCCGGCCCTTCCTTCAAACTGAAGGATATCGAGAAAGGTAGGCCAAAGATTGTCTTCGTTGTAAGGAGAATATTTCACAAAAATAAGTATGTCGTCAGTTGGAGAATTAAAACCATAGGCAAGAGTCTGAGTAGAAACCAGTACTGTGAGAGGGTTTGAGGAATCCTTAAAACATTTCTCTATTTCGTGACGTTCATCAATTGGGATATCAGCATTGTGAAAAGCTGCAATTGCATTCTTGTCATAAGAGCGTTTGATGTATGGAACAGCATTGTTTAGAACTGGAATTCCCAATTCCTCAAAGCCTTCAAGCAGGTACCAACCACTTTTTTTTGAAGGAATGATGATCATGGTCTTTATGCCGTTCTTGATATTGTCTTCCAGAATTTGTGTATAAATCTGTTTTGCAATTTTTTTCCTGTTTTTTCTGGAAGGTGCCGAAATCTTAACAAATGATCGCTGTAAGGGTAAAGGTCTCCAATCACTTTCTATCAATAATGCAGCATCAATCCATTTTGCCATTTCCAATGCATCAGGCATTGTTGCAGAGAGCAGGAAAAGAGTCTTTTTATCACCTATGGAATGAACAACACACTCTTCATAGACAATACCACGGGAATTTTGAACAAGCATATGTGCCTCGTCTATGATTACAAGCTCAGCTGCCTGCGTCCAAGATGAATTTGAGTGGCGTGAAGCAAGATAGGCTTCAGGAGTGGCGACGACAATATCAAAATTTTCCTTCACATCCATCTTGTTTTCACCTGTACGAAGATAGATTCGGAACTTCGTCTCTTTCAAATCCTGGTAGACCTGCCTTGCCAATGCCCTTGTGGGAGAAAGGTAAATCGTTCTTTTTACCTTTTGCCCTTCTTTCAGGTGTTTTTGCATGGCCATAAAAGCAACAACTGTTTTTCCGGATCCTGTAGGGGTAGCTATAACAGCATTCCCTCCATTGTAGTAATGGTGAAATGCCTGTTGAATAGGGTTAAACTCAAAAGGAGCAAGTTCTCCTAAAACTGTTTTACCATCCTCAGATTTTATAAGAGCGTCTTTTCCATTTATCATTACCAGATAATCCTGTCCATTTTGTTGCTCTTTACTGTTTTTATCCGAATTTTTCGCAATATAAATACTATCCATCATTACCCCTTTTATTTCGTTTTGTTGATTTTAACACATCTTAAATTGATTCGGATGACTTACATTAAGGAAAATCAGAAAAAATCATAAGAATTAAACTTATTTGTATAGAAAACGAACAATAATCGTTTCTTGGGGATTTTTAGAGATACTCTGTTATTATGGATATGATTGAATTATAAGGACTTATTCAAATCCATGCTTATGTTAACTGTAAAATCTTTTTCGTTGTATCGATAAAACTTGAAAATGTTTTGTAATTATGTTAAAATCTTAATTGAGCGTATACGGATATTATTTAATTGAAAAAATAAAAGGAGCTGAAGAGTATGAAAAGAAAGATTTTGGTAGTAGACGATGAACCTTCCATAGTCGAACTTTTAAGTTATAATCTGAAAAAAGACGGTTATGAAGTTTTGAAGGCATATAACGCTGAAGAAACGATGGAATATGCTGATAATGATGAAGATATTGATCTGTTTATCATCGATGTAATGTTGCCTGATGTGGATGGTTTTGATTTAACCAGAAAACTCAGAGCGCATGAAAAACATCAGAACAAGCCCATCATTTTTTTGACTGCAAAAACAGAAGAATTTGACAAAATCTTGGGATTGGAACTGGGTGCGGATGATTACATCACGAAACCATTCAGTGTCAGAGAAGTGTTGGTTAGAATTAAGGCCATATTTAGAAGAATTCAACGTTCTTTGGAACAGAAGGCTGAAAAACCGAAGCGAATAGCCGTTAAAGATTTGGAAATTGATCTGGAAAGATATGAGATTTTAGTACGAGGAGAAGCTAAAAATCTTACTCCTTTGGAGTTTGAACTTCTGAGATTTTTGGCTGAAAACGAAGGTAAGGTTTTCAGTAGAGATGTTCTCCTTGACAGTCTTTGGGGTTATGATTATTATGGGGATACAAGAACAGTGGATGTTCATATCAGAAGGCTAAGAACTAAAATAGAAGAAGATCCTTCCAACCCACAATACATCATGACTGTTAGAGGAAAGGGTTATAAATTTAAGAACCCCGGGGGAGAATAATAAGATTTTCTCTTAATGATTTTAAGAAATATTCTTGTTGAAAGACTATGAATGATACGATGGGGATACATGATTTTTATGTATCCCCTTTTTTGAGGTGATAATCCATGGCTTATCGTGTTGAAAGGCCCTCTTACCAAGATAAAGAGGGTATCATTGAACTTTGTTCAGGTATTTGGGATGGAAACGATTATATCCCTTATCTATTGGATAAGTGGTTAAATATTTCTGATCCTTTTTTAATCGTACGTGATACACAAAACGGGAAGATTTGTGCCATTGATCATGCCACAATCTTCAATGACGTTGCTTATGGAGAAGGGCTGCGGGTCCATGTGGATTATAGGGGAAAGGGGCTGGCAAAGCTCATCACAAAAGAGATGATGAGTGAGATTTTAAAGCGTGGTGTGAGTGATTATAAGGCGCTTATTTTTTCACAGACTTTGGACAGTATTTATCTTTCTGAAAAGGCCTTTTTTGAACAGGTGAACAGTTTTTATTTGCTTGAAAAAGAAGTGGATAAATCCCGAAAAGACATCCAGACTATTCAAGAGATAAAAATACGAACAATTTTTCCCGAAGAAATATCAAGGCGCAGAAATGATTTCAGTCAATTACTTTTTGCAACTGGTGGTGCTATTGTAGATGCTTGGACGTATTATCCCACAACGGAATTTCTTTCTGATAAATTCCTGTTTGAAAGTGATGATGGGAAGCTAATTGCAGGTTTACACGAACATGAAAAGGAAATTTTTTCTATTTGCCTTTATTCTCAGCCCGGTGAGTGGATTAGGGAAATGATACCTCATCTGGAGGTTTATGCAAATCATTACGGATGTGATGTTTTAAGTATTGCCGTTCCATATTCACATAAAAATTGGACAGAAGTCTTTTTAAAGGCAGGTTTTACTACTCTTTGGGGTGACGGAGAATTGTCATTGGAGGAATCTTCAGCCTTTCTTTACTCATTGAATCGAGCCAAAATGGATCAGATCATCCTCCCCAAACAGATGGAAAAAAGTCATTTGCCATCGAATTATTATAGATGTAAATCAAGGTGTAAATATGGTTTCAGTCGGGTTATTGAAAGTTTTCCCCTAAAAAACGGAGAGCCCTTTCCCACCACTTATTATCTCGTCTGCCCTCATTTGAACTATCATCTCTCAAAACTGGAAGAATCCGGGGTTATATCCGCTTTAGATGAACTGAAGCATACAACGGAGTACCAACAGGTGGACAGATTTTACACAAAGGAAAGACACGACAGATTAAATCATTCGTTGATGGTTTATGAGGAAATTAAAGAGCGTTTTTCTGAAGCATTGGATCTTGGTATTGGCGGCATAAAGGATAAAAAGGGTATAAAATGTCTTCATCTTCACGTTGCGACTTATCTTGCTTCTCTAAATGATCCGGTTGGTCGGAGGGCTATGGAACTGTTAAGAGAAAAAGGGATTGAAGAGAATTGTGATAATATAGACTGTTTTAAATATTTTGAAGCCTATTATATGAGGTGATTCTTTGAAAATTGGAATGATTTTTGGTACGAGACCTGAAGCGATTAAAATGGCGCCTTTGTACCATCAGCTAAAACAAAAGGGAGTTGATGCAAAAGTCATAGCGACTGCTCAACACAGAGAGATGCTTGATCAGGTTTTGGAATTGTTTTCCGTCAAAGCTGATTATGATTTAAATGTAATGAAACATAGACAAAGCCTTGCGGGTCTAACTGCCAGATTATGTGATGCCATCGATTCAGTTTTCAATAATGAAGCCTTTGACTGGATTCTTACACAGGGAGATACCACATCCACCTTTGTTGGCTCTTTGATTGCCTTTTATCATAAAATTCCCGTTGGGCATGTTGAAGCGGGATTGCGTTCTTTTCAAATGGACGATCCTTTTCCTGAAGAGTTGAACAGGAGAATGACTTCTCAGTTGGCAACCCTTCATTTTGCACCAACCAGCCAGGCAAGGGAAAATCTGATTCGCGATAATATCGATGAGAAACGGATAGCAGTAACCGGAAATACAGTAATAGATGCTCTCTTGTGGATAATCGGACAAAAGAAATCAGAACTGAATCTCATTGTAAAAAAATACAGATTGCAAAATAAAAAGTACATTCTCATGACCATGCACAGGCGTGAAAATCATGGTGCCAAGATGGAAAATACCATGCGGGGGATCAGGAAGCTTCTTACAAGATATAATGATTATCACATCATTTTCCCGGTTCATTTCAATCCTGCGGTCAGAGATGTTGTTTATAAGGAACTGAGAGGTTTAGATAATATAACATTAACTGACCCTGTTGAATATCTTGATTTTTTGGCTTTGATGAGGGATTGCCGATTCATTATCAGTGATTCCGGCGGGGTACAGGAAGAGGCCCCCACACTGGGTAAGCCTGTGCTGGTGCTCAGGGAGACGACCGAGCGCCCGGAAGCTATTGAATCAGGGGTTGCGAGATTAATTGGTACCGACACGGAGTCTGTATTCGAAAACTGTGCAAAGTTAATTGAGGATAAAGCAATGTATCAAGCTATGTCAATCGCTTCAAATCCCTTTGGGCAGGGAAATGCATCAGAAAAAATTACAGAACTTATTTTGAATTTCAATAGATAGGGGTATAAAAATGTCTTATGATAATAAAATAAAATTGGTCCTTGCGCCCATGGCCGGTGTTACAAATAGAGCGTATCGTCGTTTGATTAGAGAAATAAATTCAACAGCTGTAGACCACATTTTTACAGAGATGATAAATGCCACGGGGGTTTCTCGAATGGATAATGGTACACTTAACATGTTGCCTGGAGCTCACGAGGAGTGTATTGTTCAGATATATGGTAATAATGCCATTGATTTTTCCAGAGCATCAGAGTATATTTTATCAAATTATCAGCATGTAACCGGTATAGATATCAACGCTGCATGCCCGGTAAAAAAGGTTGTCAGAAACGGTTCAGGTGCGGCATTGCTTCACGATATTGATAAGTTAAAAGACATCTTGAGAGAAGTTAGAGCCATTATGAAGGGAACGGGAAAAACCCTGAGTCTTAAAATAAGAAAGGGTTGGGAAGGATACGAGAATTATCAGGAAGTTATCAGGCTTTGTGAAAAAAATGATGTAGATTTTATTTCCATACATGGAAGAACAGTTGAACAAATGTATTCAGGAAATGCAGATTTATCAATTCTTGAAAGAATTGATAAATCGGAGCAGTGCCAGATATTCTGGACAGGTGATGTTTTTAGCATGGAGTCTATAGAAAGGATTCTTAATTATACTGATAAGGTGAACGGGATTCTCTTTGCCAGAGGGACATTTGGAAACCCTTGGTTAATTAGGGAAGCAAGAGATTTTATCAGCGGCAATATGGTGAAGGAAGTCAGTTTCAAGGAGAAAAAGGGCGCCATAATTAGACATATGGAATTGTTATTGGAAGATTATGCACATTTAAAAGCTCTCGGACAATTTAAAAGATTTGTTGCAGGTTATACAAAGGGAATACGAGATGTTCGACAAAAAAGGAATGCCATTTATCGTATGAACGATTTGAATGGATTAGTAAGTTTATTAATCGCCACAATATCCGCTGACTATGATGATAATATGGGAAAAAAAAGATTATCATAAATAAATTGGTAAAAACCATGCCAATTTTTTCTTTTTTGTAAGATAGAAAAAAACAATAATCCGTTTTTTTGAGTATAATAAAATTATAACAGGGTTCGTTTCTAAGAATGAAGCGGGCCTTTTTTTAGAGTCTACGTGGGGAGTTGCGTTTCTATTCAGACCAAAAAAGTAACAATACTTGGAATCGATCCGGGATATGGACGGGTGGGGTTTGGTATCATTCAACTAACGGGAAATAAATTCGTTCATACAGCTCATGGAGTCATCGAGACTTCAAAAAAGGAGAAGCTTTCCTATAGATTAAATGAAATATATGAATCCGTCAATGAGATAATAGAAAGGTACAAACCTGAAGAGGTGGCAATCGAAAGATTGTTTTTTTTCAGGAATGTTACTACAGCTCTTGCAGTTAGTGAGGCAAGGGGAGTTATACAATTGGCATCATTTCGAGAGAGCTTGGATATATATGAATATACGCCTTTCGAAATCAAACAGGCGGTCACAGGTAATGGACGAGCTGAAAAAGGCCAAATGCAAAGAGTATTGAAAATGTTTCTGTCTCTTCAGTCAACTCCAAAACCGGATGATGCAGCAGATGCTCTTGCTGCTGCTATTTGTCATGCTAACTCGAGAGGATCCTACAAAAGATAATGGTTATTATTGAATAGATGATTTTATTTTATAAGGTAATTCAGGTTGTCAGTTTGGAGGTATTATGGTTGTTGAAATTCCGGAGATTGGGATACCTATTACAAAATTACTTGAAAGACTTGGTCTTGGTGAGATTGAGCTTGAAGGTGTCATAAGTAGCATTTCTTTTAACTTTAATGACGAGAAAGAGCAAGGTACCTTGGTGATTAATTGTCAGGATGAGATAGAAAATGATTCTTTAGATATGATTTGTGGCGCGTTGAATGCCTATTTTAAATGTGACTTAAAAGTGTCGCTTAAAAATGAGCATTTAACTCCTGCTAAGGAAACTGTGTTGAGATGGAAAAAGATTCTTGATATTTTAAATGGAAGTTTTTCATACGTTACTGATGCCGTTTATATCCGAGCAGAAACGGATGATTGTGTCTGTTGTCATGTCCCTAATGCATTTGTGTTGAATAAGATCAGAAAGAATAAAACTATGTTGCTAGAAGCTATCGAAAGGGTAGTCAAGCAGAAGGTTGATGTGACTTTCGTCCTGGATGATAATGAAGAGTCTCAGAATGAATCTTCATATTCTCCGGAAATAACTGTTACGGATGTTTTGATGCAAACTAATCCAGTTCCAAAAAAACCCCCTAAAAAATTGGAGCAATTGGCCTTTTCGGATTCTCCCACACCAATTTATCAGATGGTATTCAACCGATCAACTTTTACAATAGAAGGGGAGGTTTTTTCGTTTGAATATCGTGATAATTCGGGGGTAGCAACTTTAGGTTTGTACGATGGCACCGATTCAGTAAAATGCATCGCTTTTAGGGACTGTGCCAAATGGTTAAATGACAATGTCAAAAATGGAATAAGAATTGTGGCTTTGGGGAAGGCAACTGTTGATAACAGGACTCAAAAGCCGGCTTTTTTCATCGATCAGGCAAAAACAGCAGCACAAAAAGAAGAGATAACTGACGAAGAATCTGTAAAGAGGGTGGAATTACATGCCCATACCCAGATGAGTGCCATGGATTCCATCATGAAGATTGATGATTATATCAATACTGCCTCAAGGTGGGGATGGGAAGCACTTGCCGTTACAGATCATGGTGTTGTTCAAGCCTTTCCCGATTTGTATGAAAAGTGTATCAAAAAGGGCATAAAGCCCATTTTTGGAATGGAAGGCTATTTGGTTGATGTGACACCAATTGTTTACAATAAAGAATTGATTGAAGAAACTTCCTTTACGCAAACAGAAATAGAGAAATTGCAATATGTGGTGTTTGATTTTGAAACAACCGGGTTAAGTCCATTAAATGACACAATCATTGAGTTTGGTGCAGTTAAAATCAAAAATGGTGAAATAGTAGATACCTTTTCTGCCCTTATCAATCCAAAAAGGAACATCTCGGAAAAAATCACAGAAATTACAGGTATTACCAACGATATGCTAAAAGGAAAACCTGAGATTGAAGAAATCCTCCCGGGATTTCTGGATTTCATAAAAGGTAGTATTTTAGTAGCTCATAACGCCAATTTTGATTATCGTTTTTTAAAACAACAAGTAAAAAAAGTCTTGAAACAAGAATATCACTGTGCCTATATCGACACACTTTCTCTTTCCAGAGCCCTCTTGAGCATTAGAAGTAATTCTTTAGATAAGGTCGTAAAGGCACTAAAGCTTGAAGAATTCAATCATCACAGGGCTCTTGATGATGCAGATATTACCGGGAAGGTTTTTTTATCGCTTGTTGATATTGCAAAAAAACGTGGCAAAACAACCCTTAGCGCGTTGGATTCTTTAAAAAGCGAAATGGACCTGAAAAAACTCTTTGGGAGAGATTTCACGATCTATGTATTAAACTCAAAGGGTTTATACAATTTATACAAGCTTGTGACCGAAAGTCATATCAAGTATTTTGGCAAAGGTGTTCCACTGATACCAAAGGAATTACTCTCCCAAAACAGAGAAGGTTTGCTTGTGGGGACGGGAAGCCCAATGAGTGAGTTATCCTCTGCTTATCGGTATGGTTATGATGAGTCCGAATTGAAGGAAATCGCACAATTCTACGATTTTGTAGAAATAATGCCACCGGATGCTTATACAGAAGTAGAAGAGGGTATGAATTACGATAAGATGCTGCATATGTATCAAACTTTTTATAAACTCAGTTCTGCGATTGGTCTTGATTGTATCATGACGGGGAATGCCCACTATTTAAAACCTGAGAATAAAAAACCCTGGTCGATCATGAAAATTAGTGAAAAGGCACTTCGAAGAAGAAACAAAAAATTTTCATCTGACATGTATCAAACAGTGAATTTACAGCTTAGAACAACGAGTGAAATGCTAGCAATCGCTGAAAAGATCACGGGCTCATCCGAAGCAGCCCGGCAGGTTGTTTTAGAAAACCCCAAAAAAATTGTTGAGAAAACCGATGATATAAAACCCATCACCCGAAAGCTACATACTCCTGAAATGGAAGGAGCCGATGAAGAGATAAGAGAAATTTCCTATCATAAGATGCACGAAATTTATGGGAAAAATCCTCCTGAAGATGTTGAAAAACGGTTGAACTTTGAATTGGATGCCATCATAGGGAATGGATATTCTGTACTTTATCTGATTGCCCAGAAGATTGTGAAAAAATCAATGGAAGACGGTTACTTGGTTGGATCAAGAGGCTCTGTGGGGTCTTCACTTGTAGCCACAATGCTTGGTATTACCGAAGTTAATCCCCTTGCCCCCCATTATGTTTGTCCTGTCTGTAAAAAAACCGAATTTGCAATGATAGAGGGATGTTCATCCGGGTACGATTTACCAGATAAGTCGTGTTCCGAATGTGAGACTAAGATGCAAAAATTTGGACAGGAGATCCCTTTTGAGACTTTTATGGGATTCAACGGAAACAAAGTGCCGGATATTGACTTGAATTTTTCAGGAGAATATCAGACCAAGGCACATAAATATATTGAAGAATTATTTGGTTCTGACCACGTCTTTAAAGCAGGTACCATCAGTACAGTTGCCGATAAGACTGCTTATGGATATGTACTTCGTTTTGAGGAGGCCACCGAGCAATCCATCAAAGATATAGAGAAGGAAAGGATCGCTCAGGAAATAGCCGGTGTTAAGCGGACCACCGGTCAGCATCCAGGAGGATTAATGATTGTGCCTAAATCCAAAACAGTCTTTGAATTCACTCCGGTACAACATCCGGCAAATGACAGAAATTCAGATATCCAGACTACACATTTCGATTATCATTCTATTCATGATGATCTTGTGAAAATTGATGCACTTGGACATGACGATCCCACTTTCATGAGATACCTTCAGGATATTACCAATCTCAATCCGCTTGATGTGCCAATGGATGATAAAAAGACCATTGAGCTTTTTTCAAGTATGCGACCCATCGGATTAAAAAACGGAGATATTCCCGGAGTAGAGAACGGTTCATTGGGTATTCCTGAATTTGGAACGACTTTTGTTCGAAGTATGCTTCTTGACACTCGCCCAAAAACATTTGCGGATTTGGTTAGAATATCAGGTTTATCACACGGTACAGGGGTTTGGATTGATAATGCCAAAAATTTAATTAATGACAGAGTAGCAAAGCTGCAAGATGTGATCGCTTGTCGTGATGATATAATGAATAAATTGATCCACAGCGGGATAGAACATGTTCAGGCATTTCAAATAATGGAAACGGTAAGAAAAGGCAAAGAACTTAAGTTGGAAGACATTGAAACTATGAAAAAACATGGAATCAAAGACTGGTTCATGAAATCATGTGAATCTATCAAATATCTGTTTCCGAAAGCCCATGCAGTTGCTTATGTTTCTATGGCCTTTCGTGTTGCTTTCTTTAAGGTTCATCACCCACTTGCTTTTTATTCCACATATTTTACGGTAAAGGGTGGGGAGTTTGATGTTAATCTTATCATGAGTGGTCCTGAAAAGATTAGAATGTGGTTGAAGGACCCGGAATCATACGCCAGTATGAGTAAACAGAAATTGAACGCATCCAGAATTATCAACGAAATCGGGTTGGAGATGCTTCTAAGGGGGTTTGAATTCCTGCCGGTTAATATAAAAAAATCAAGTATAAATACTTTTAAAATAGAGGATTCCAAATTACGGATACCTTTTAACAGAGTAAGTGGTTTGGGTGACAGAGTTGCAAAATCTATCGTTGCTGAAAGGGAAAAGAGCGATTTTGTATCTATAGATGATTTTAACAATAGAACTTTAGTATCAAATTCAACCATAGACATTCTCAGAGAGATGGAGGCTTTTGACGGGTTACAAGAACATGCACAGTATTCACTATTTTAATGGAGGAGAGAGATGACTGAGAAGATCAGGATAGGGAAAAAGAAGCATATCGCGTTAATTGCCCATGATTACAGAAAAAAGGATTTAATCGAATGGGTACATTATAACAAAGGAACACTCTCCACTCACCATCTGTACGGAACAGGAACAACAGGAAGCTTGATAGAAGAAAAGATCGGTTTACCTGTAAAAACATTCAAAAGCGGTCCCCTGGGGGGAGATCAACAAATAGGCGCAAAGATTGCAGAAGGGATTATCAATTGTTTGATCTTTTTTTGGGACCCATTATCCCCACATTCTCACGATGTGGATGTTAAGGCGTTGTTGAGAATTGCCACCGTTTATAATATACCGGTGGCTACCAACCGAGCTACAGCAGATTTTCTCATTAGTTCTCCTTTGATGGAGGAGGTTTACGAAAGGGATTTATACGATTTTCAATCGAGACATCGGAAGGAAACCTTGAGAGCCCTTAAGGAAGAATAATCGTGCAAACCCTTGCAAAGATTTTATACTTCTTTTGATTTAAAAAAGATTTATTGAATAAAAAGACACAATTAAGATAAGCTGCAGATAAACGATTTAGAAATGAACCATGTTTATAGAAAAAAACTTGAAAAAAGATAAGCTTGTAATTTTTTGGATGGCAGAGGGAATTTCTTTGTGTTATAATAATCTGGGAAAAATAGAAATTCGACTATCATTGACGAGCTGTCTTTTTTTTTATCAGCTTGTGAAGTGAATCACGAATCGGAGGTGTTGCTGTTGTCAACAGGTGAATCAAAAGTTGCTTGTGCAGAACATGAAAAGCTGTACGAAAAACTTGACGTGTTTATTGAAGAAGTAAAAGATAAACCCGGCGTACTGATCGAGGTACTACATAAGGCGCAAGAGATGTTCGGGTATCTTCCTGTAGAAGTACAGAGCCATGTAGCTCAGAAATTAAATCTACCGGAAAGTCAGGTATATGGTGTCGTTACTTTTTACAATTTCTTCACCATGAAGCCCAGGGGAAAGAATCAAATCAAGATCTGTCTTGGTACGGCTTGCTATGTAAAAGGCGCTGATAAAGTTCTTGACAGATTTAAAGAAGAACTAAAAGTTGAAATGGATGAAGTAACAGAAGATGGTAACTTTTCTCTGCATGGTGTAAGATGCCTGGGGGCATGTTCTATGGCACCGGTAGTGTTAATTGGAGAAAAGGATTTTTATGGAAAAGTAACAGCGAACGAAATACCAAAGATATTAAAGAAATACAAGGGGTGAATGAAGATGGCAAAGATTAAAAGTTTGGATGAGTTGATGAAAATAAAAGAAAAGGCCGTTAAGGATATCCAGATGAGAGATACAGAGAAGAAAGGGAAAATCGTAGTTGCAATGGGAACTTGTGGAATTGCTGCCGGTGCGAAGGAAACATTGCAGGCGGTTGTTAACGAATTGGAAAAAAATGGCATCGATGATGTATCCGTCGTTCAATCCGGTTGTATGGGATTATGTGATGTGGAACCCACAGTTGAGGTAGTCATGGAAGGCAGTGATCCCATCATCTATGGTCATGTTTCACCTGAGCAGGTAGCAAGAATAATTGACCAGCATGTAAAGAATGGAAAAGTTGTCAGTGATTTGTTAGTTAGAAAGGGCGAAATCTGATCAGATAAAAGATTGCGAGGTGAGTAGAGTTGCCGGTTGCAACTAATACGATATTAATGTGCGCTGGCGGAGGATGTATTTCCTCCGGAGAAGAAAGTTGTTTACAAGCACTGCAAAAAGCAGTTGAGAAGTATTCGCTCCACGATGTGGTTAAGGTTGTTGAAACAGGGTGCATGGGAATGTGTGATGCGGGTCCTTTGATGGTTATCTACCCTGAAGGGGTATATTATCAAAAATTAACACCTGAGGATGTCGAAAAAATCATTTCCGAACACATTTTGAAGGGTAGAATTGTTGAGGATAAGTTGCTGGACAATCCCGTTTCGAGCTTAAAAACGCATAATCCTTATGATGATCATCCCTTCTTCACAAGACAGGTAAAGATTGCCACCAGAAATATGGGGATTGTAGACCCGATGAAAATAGAAGAGTATATTGCCCACGATGGTTATTTTGCACTTCAGAAAGCCTTGTCCATGAAACCCGAAGAGATCATAGCAGAACTTAAAGAAAGCGGTCTTAGAGGTAGAGGTGGGGCCGGTTTTCCCACATGGTTAAAATGGGAACTGACGAGAAAGGTTCCCGGTGATGAAAAATACGTGTTGTGCAATGCTGATGAAGGAGATCCTGGTGCGTTTATGGATCGATCCATACTGGAAGGGGATCCTCATTCTTTGCTGGAGGCAATGGTCATAGCCGGTTATGCCATTGGAGCAAACAAAGGATATATCTATATCAGAGCCGAATATCCCCTTGCCATTGAGAGGTTAAATGAAGGAATCAAACAGGCAAAAGAACTGGGGTTGTTTGGCGAAAACATCATGGGATCAAATTTCTCTTTTGATGTTGAGATCAGAATGGGTGCCGGTGCATTTGTATGTGGTGAAGAAACTGCTTTAATTGAGTCAATAGAAGGAAAACGGGGACAGCCAAGGGTTAAGCCGCCCTTCCCCGCTCAAGTTGGAGTATGGGGTAAGCCAACCCTTAATAACAACGTAGAAACTTACGCAAACATTCCGCCAATATTGACAAAGGGAGCCAAATGGTTTTCCAGTATCGGAACTGAAACAAGCAAGGGAACAAAGGTTTTTTGCCTTGCGGGAAAAGTTAAGAATACCGGTTTAGTTGAAGTTCCAATGGGAATTACATTAAGAGAAGTTGTGTATGATATCGGAGGCGGTATTCCAGACGGTAAAGCTTTTAAAGCTGTTCAAACCGGGGGTCCCAGCGGTGGATGTATTCCGAAAGAACACCTGGATACTCCAATCGACTATGAAACGTTGAAAGAACTGGGAACTATGATGGGATCCGGCGGTATGATATTTATGGATGAGGATACATGTATGGTGGATGTGGCAAAGTATTTCCTTGATTTTTCTGTTGAAGAATCTTGCGGAAAATGTCTACCCTGTCGCGAAGGCAATAGAGTCATGCTTGATATGCTGGAGAAAATAACCAGTGGCGAAGGTGAAGAAGGGGACATTGAAAAACTTGAAGTATTAGGTAAAAATATTATGGACACATCTCTTTGCGGTCTTGGACAATCATCTCCCCAACCCGTCATATCAACAATCAGATACTTTAGAGATGAATACGAAGCCCATATAAAAGAGAAAAGATGTCCTGCTAAAGTTTGCAAGCCTTTGATAAGATACCTAATTGATCCGGAAAAATGTGTTGGGTGTACGGCCTGTGCAAGAGTTTGTCCAGTGTCTGCCATAAGCGGAGAGGTAAAAAAGGTTCATGAAATAGATAGCGAGATTTGCACCAGATGTGGCAGCTGTATACAAGTTTGCCGATTTGGAGCGATAAGCATTGTTTCACCGTAAGAACAATAATCAGGCTGATTCTTTCTTGTTGGATCAGCCTTTTGGTTTTTACACCGTAATCAATTAACAGGGGGTGTGATAGTGGTTTCAGATAAAGAAATGCAAGTTGTTGAAACTATAGTAAATGGTGTTGTAACAGACGATAGTCTGGCAGAGGGTGATGTGTTAATCAACTGTCTGCATGAAATACAGAATCATTTTCACAATTTTGTTCCACCTGAAGCGGCTGAAAAAGTTGCTCAGATATTGAAGGTTCCCGAATCTTCAGTCTACGAGGTTTTAACCTTTTACACCATGTTTTCTGTTGAGAAAAGGGGAAAGTATGTGATTAGGGTTTGTAACAGTTTACCCTGCCACGTGACTGGAGGAAAGGAAATCATTTCAACTTTAAAAAAAGAGTTGGGTTGTGATTTTTATGAAACAACCAAAGATGGTTTATTTACTCTTGAAAAGACAGGTTGTCTTGGTTTGTGCGGAGTCTCTCCGGTAATTATGATAAATGAAGAGTTTTACGGAAATTTGACGAATGACAGGGTTTTGGAGATTATTAACAAAATTCGTGAAGAGGAGCGTGGATGAAAATGAAGATACAGACGGTTTTAGTTTCCGTAGATTCAAGCAGCGCACTTCGCGGAGCGAGGCAGTTTAAAAAGCAAATTGAAGAGAGCGTCAAAAAATATCAATTATCGGATATGGTTGAAGTACTTGAAACAGGGAGTCTTGGAGTATACAAAGATGGTGTCATCGTAGCAGTTTATCCTGAGGAGGTCTTTTATGAAATAAATACCTCTGAAGATGTGGAAACCTTAGTGACTGAACACTTTCTCAAAGGCAGAATTGTAAAAGATTTGATGGTCGAAAGATCAGTCATCAAGCATGATGTAAAAGAGAGTGGAAAACTTAATCGTGAAGAAAGAATCGTGTTAAAAAATATTGGTATCATTGATCCCCGTGAGATTGAAGAATATATTGCACGTGACGGATATCTGGCATTAGCAAAAGTTCTCAATGAAATGAACCCCGAAATCGTAATTGATGTGGTTAAAAAAAGTAACCTAAGGGGACGCGGTGGGGCAGGCTTTCCCACAGGAATGAAATGGGAATTTACCGCAAAAGTCGATAACCCAGAGAAATATGTCATCTGTAATGCCGATGAAGGGGAACCTGGTACATTCAAAGACAGATTGATTATGGAAGGTGATCCTCATTCTGTTGTAGAAGCAATGACAATAGCTGGATATGCTGTGGGTGCAAATAAAGGTTATATCTATATACGAGGAGAATATTACGGGTCAATCGATAATATCAGAAAAGCCATAAAAGATGCATATGATTTTGGTTTATTGGGTGAGGACATTTTGGGGAGCGGGTTCAGTTTCGATCTCTCAGTCAGACTTGGAGCAGGAGCTTATATTTGCGGAGAAGAAACCGCCTTGATAGAATCCATCGAAGGCAGACCCGGAAGACCTAGATTGAAGCCTCCATATCCTCCTGTAGAAGGATTATACGGTAAACCAACAGTAGTCAATAACGTTGAAACCTTTGGAAATATTCCATGGATAATCAATAACGGACCAGATGCTTTTAAAGCAATAGGTACTGAAGGTTCTGCAGGAACAAAGGTATTTACCCTGGTTGGTAATATTATCAATCGTGGACTGGTTGAAGTACCCATGGGGACCACCATTTTTGACTTGATATATAAGTACGGGGGTGGTATTCCCGAAGGTAAGAAATTAAAGATTGTTCAAACAGGCGGAACAGCTGGTACCTTTATGAATACCGAAAAATTAGAAATTGGTTTAGATTATGATTCGGGCAAAAACGGAGCTTCTTTGGGCTCAGGTGTTATTCTTTGTATGGATGAGGAGAGTTGCCCTGTGGACTGTGCCAAAACAGTCATGGAATTTTTTGCTCATGAATCATGTGGAAAATGTACTCCATGCAGGGAAGGAACAAGGGTATCGGTGAAGTTACTGGAAAAGATCTCCAAGGGACAGGGAAGAGATGAGGAAATTGAACAACTGTTGATGATATCAGATGCCATGGAAGAGACTTCTTTCTGTGGACTTGGACAATCTGCAGCGATACCTCTGAGAACCATAGTCGAATCCTTTAAACAAGAGTTTAAAGACCATGTTCTAAAAAAGCCTTGTGATTCATGTACTTATGAAGAACCAAAAAAGAAAAAGAGGGCAAAAAGATAAATTATTATCGGAATATTAACGTTTCAATGTTAAATAATGGTAAATTTTTTGATAATAAGGCGGGTACTGTTGACAATGTACCCGCTTTAGTAGTAAAATACGCCTGGTTAATTTCAAAATCAAGGAAGGAGGTATTTTCTAATAGATGCCGACAATCAATCAGTTAGTCAGAAAAAGCAGGAAGATTATTAAAGACAAATCAAAAGCACCTGCATTACAAAAGAATCCTCAAAAAAGAGGTGTTTGTGTCAGGGTAACGACGATGACGCCCAGAAAGCCAAATTCAGCACTTAGAAAAATTGCTAGAGTCAGGCTTGCAAACGGAATGGAAGTTTCCGCATATATTCCAGGTGAAGGACACAACTTACAGGAACATTCTGTTGTAATGGTACGAGGTGGAAGAGTCAAAGATCTGGCAGGTATACGTTACAGAATTATTAGAGGAGCACTTGACACTGCGGGTGTTGAAGATAGAAAACAAGCTCGTTCCAAATACGGGACAAAGGCTCCTAAATAAGTTAGGTTATGCAGGAGGGAAATTTATAAATGAGAAGAAGAAGAGCAGAGAAGAGAAAAATCGAACCGGATCCCGTATATAACGATTTGTTGGTTTCAAGATTGATCAACAAGTTGATGTATCACGGTAAAAAATCCAAATCTCAAAAAATCGTTTATGGCGCTTTTGAGATAGTCAGGGAAAAAACCGGAAAAGATCCACTTGAGATGTTTAAACAGGCAATGGATAACATAAAACCAGATGTTGAAGTCAAGCCAAGACGTGTTGGAGGTTCAACCTATCAGGTGCCTGTTGAAGTTGCAGAACCAAGAAAAACTTCCTTAGGATTAAGATGGCTTTTAGCTGCAGTAAGGTCAAAAAGGGGTAGACCCATGAAATTCAGACTGTCTGACGAGATTATGTCAGCACTTGAAAGTACGGGTTCTGCTGTAAAGAAAAAAGAAGATACACACAGGATGGCTGAAGCGAACAGAGCATTTGCTCATTTCAAATGGTAAAGAATTATTAATATGATGGAGGAACAATAGTGTCTTATAAAGAAATTCCTCTCGAAAGAGTCAGAAATATTGGAATTATGGCTCATATTGATGCGGGTAAAACAACAACAACAGAAAGAATCCTATTTTATACAGGGCGTAAACATAAACTGGGTAGTGTTGATGACGGAACTGCTACGATGGACTGGATGGAACAGGAAAAAGAACGGGGTATTACCATCACCTCCGCTGCAACTACTGCTCTCTGGAAAAATCATAGAATCAATATAATTGATACACCCGGGCACGTTGACTTTACAGTTGAAGTTGAAAGGTCTTTGAGGGTATTGGACAGCGCGATAGCCGTATTTGATGTTTGTGCCGGTGTAGAACCCCAATCAGAGACAGTTTGGAGACAAGCCGATAAATATAAAGTACCCAGGATTGCCTTTATGAATAAAATGGATAAACTTGGCGCGGATTTTGATATGTCTGTGAAAAGTATGATAAAAAAACTTGGTGCAAATCCGCTACCGATACAGCTTCCTGTGGGAGCCGAAGAGACATTTAAAGGTGTTGTTGATCTCGTTCAGATGAAAACACTACTCTGGGAAGAAACTGAAGGAGCTACTTTTATCACAAATGAGATTCCGGATGAACTTCTGGAGAAGGCGCAGGCAATGCATGAAGACTTAGTTGCAAAGATGTCTTCTTTTGACGAATCAATTATGGAACATTATCTTGAGGGTGAAGAAGTACCTGTTGATAAGCTGAAGAGCGCGATTAGAAAGGCTACTGTATCTGGTGAATTTGTACCTGTTTTATGTGGAACGGCATTCAGAAACAAGGCCATACAACCACTTATCGATGCGATTGTTGATTTCCTCCCTTCACCTCTCGATGTACCCCCGATTGAGGCAATTGTTCAAGGTTCAGAAAAGACATTGCAGTTAAAGGCAGATCCGGAAGGACCTTTTGCAGCCCTTGCTTTTAAAGTTGCTTCTGATCCATTTGTAGGTAGATTAACCTATTTCCGAGTCTATTCAGGAACCTTAAAGAAGGGGAATTATGTTCTCAATATCAACAAAGGGAAAAAGGAACGATTAAGCAGATTAATCTACATGCATTCAGACAAACGAGAAGATGTAGATGAAGTAACGGCAGGAGAGATTGTAGCAGGTATAGGATTGAAATTTACTTCAACAGGTGATAGTTTATCTAACGGAGATATGCCTATTTTACTTGAGGAAATGATTTTTCCCGAACCGGTTATACAGATTGCCATTGAACCGGAAACGAAAGACGATCAAAACAAATTGGCAAAAGGCTTAACGGCTTTAAAAGAAGAGGATCCAACCATTAGAGTAATGATTGAAGAAGAAACCGGACAAACTTTACTAAGTGGTATGGGAGAATTGCATTTGGAGATTATCATCGACCGCTTGAGAAGGGAATTTGGAGCAAACGTACGTGTAGGAAAACCACATGTTTCTTATAGGGAATCCATTCAGACTCCAGTTGATACCGAAGGTAAATACATCAGGCAGAGTGGTGGAAGAGGCCAGTACGGACATGTCAAGGTTAAGTATGAACCACTTGAAAGCGGAAAGGGCTTCATCTTTGAAGATGCAACGGTTGGTGGTACTGTTCCTAAAGAGTATATTAACCCAATTAGAATTGGAATAGAAGAAGCCATGCAGGATGGTATTGTAGCAGGTTATCCTGTTGTTGACATGAAAGCAACCCTTTATGATGGGTCCTATCATGAGGTTGACAGTTCAGAAATGGCATTCAAGATAGCTGCTTCCATGTCTCTAAAAACAGCCTTGAAAAAGGGAGATTCTTATTTACTCGAACCGATTATGTCAGTTGAGATTACAACACCGGAAGAGTATATGGGAGATATTATCGGTGATCTGAATACTAGAAGAGGAAGAATTGAGAAATTTGATTCGAGATCTAATGCAAGGGTTGTTCAAGCCTTTGTACCTCTGGCGGAACTATTTGGTTATGCAACCATTCTCAGATCATTGAGTCAAGGTAGAGCGACATACACCATTCAATTTTCACATTATGATCCGGTTAACGAAAAGACACTTGAGAAGATTTTACATAGAAGATAGTTGTTTGTAAGTTATTAAACGATAATGAGGAGGGAAACTACAAATGGCAAAAGAGAAATTTGAACGAAACAAACCGCATTTGAACATCGGGACCATTGGTCATATTGACCATGGTAAAACAACATTGACTGCTGCAATCACAAAAGGTCTAAGTTTAAAGGGTCTTGCTGATTTTGCTGCATTCGACACGATTGATAAGGCTCCTGAAGAAAAGGCAAGAGGAATTACAATCAACACAGCACACGTTGAATATCAGACGGAGAAAAGACATTACGCCCACATTGACTGTCCGGGTCACGCTGACTACATCAAGAACATGATCACAGGGGCAGCACAGATGGATGGTGCAATACTTGTTGTTGCTGCTACAGATGGTCCCATGCCTCAGACAAGAGAACACGTTCTCCTTGCGAGACAGGTTAATGTGCCTGCTATAGTTGTATTTCTTAATAAATGCGATATGGTTGATGATGAAGAGTTAATCGACCTTGTTGAGATGGAAGTTAGAGATCTTCTCAGCAAATACGAATTCCCGGGAGACGATGTACCGGTTGTTAGAGGATCTGCTCTCAAGGCTGGAGAAGAGGATAGCACTGATGGTCAGTACATGCAAAATATCTACGAGCTAATGGATGCTTGTGATGATTATTTCCCGGATCCTGTCAGAGAAACTGACAAGCCATTCCTTATGCCTATAGAAGATATATTCACCATCACAGGTCGAGGAACCGTTGTTACTGGAAGAATTGAAAGAGGAACAATACATCCCGGAGATGAAGTTGAAATGGTCGGAATCAGGCCAACTGCTAAAACTACCGTTACTGGTGTTGAAATGTTCAGAAAATTGTTGGACGAAGGTTCAGCAGGTGATAATGTAGGTTGTTTGCTCAGAGGAATCAAAAAAGACGAAGTGGAAAGAGGACAAGTTCTTGCAAAAGTAGGTTCAATCACTCCTCATACACACTTTAAAGCGAACATTTATGTTTTGAAAAAGGAAGAGGGCGGAAGACATACACCATTTACTAAGGGTTACCGACCTCAGTTCTACATCAAAACGGCAGATATTACTGGAGAAATCGCTGACCTTGGTGAAGGCGTAGAAATGATCATGCCTGGAGACAACATCGTTAGTGAAGTTAAGCTGATCAAACCGGTTGCTCTTGAAAATGGTATGAGATTTGCCGTTAGAGAAGGCGGAAGAACAGTTGGAGCAGGAGTTGTCGCTGAAATTATCGAATAAACAACAGTAACAGTATATTAATTATAACGTTACAGGTATTGTGTATAATGCTGGGGAGTGTTTATACCACTCCCCTTTATGGCGTAATTTTAAGGATTGGAGGGAAATAATTAATGGCCTCACAGAGGATTCGAATTAGATTAAAAGGTTACGATCATGAATTACTTGATCAATCTTCAGGGAAGATTGTGGAAATTGTCAAGACTACAAATGCTCAAGTATCAGGTCCGATTCCTTTACCAACTGAAAGAACGGTTTATTGCGTTCTCAAATCCCCTCATAAACACAAGGATTCCAGAGAACATTTTGAAAAACGAGTTCATAAAAGGCTCATAGACATTTTAGACCCTAAACCCAAGACCGTGGAAGCTCTCATGAAAATTGATCTTCCTTCAGGGGTGGATGTCGAAATTAAGCTCTGATACAAATACGGAGGTGTACAGAATGAGCGGTATCATAGGAAAGAAGATTGGAATGACACAAATATTCAAGGACGGTGCAATGGTCCCTGTTACAGTGGTAAGAGCCGGTCCTTGTATAGTATGTCAGAAAAAAACCGAAGAAATTGATGGGTATACATCAGTGCAGTTGGGATTTGAAAAACAGAAAGAACATAGGCTGACCAAACCCCTGAAGGGACATTTTAAAAAAGCAGAGGTTGCTCCTATGAAGCATTTAAAAGAATTTAGATGCGATAATCCTGATGCATATGAACTTGGACAGGAAATTACTGTGGAAACCTTTGAAGAAGGTATGAAAATTGATGTTATTGGAACTTCAAAGGGAAAAGGATATTCCGGTGTTATGAAACGATGGAATTTTAGTGGTGGTGAAAAGACCCATGGTTCAAAATTCCATAGAGGACTTGGAAGTACCGGTCAGCATTCCTACCCTGCAAGGGTATTCCCAGGGAAAAAAATGCCCGGGCAATACGGGAATGAAAGAGTAACTATTCAAAATCTTGAAATCGTTAGAATCGATAAAGAGAACAATTTGATTGCAATTAAAGGTGCAATTCCCGGAGCAAAAAACAGTATCGTTTATCTAAGAAACACAGTTAAATCATACTGATTTATCATATCAGTTTTAAGCTGAAAGGAGGAAACAATGGCTAATATCAAGGTTCTCGACCTAAACGGACAGAGTACCGGTGAAGTTGAATTGAGAAGTGATGTATTTGATATTGAACCAAACCATGATGTCATGTACAGATACGTCAATATGCAACTCACCAACAGAAGACAGGGAACGGCTTCCACTAAGACCAGAGCAGAAGTTAAAGGAACCGGAAAAAAACCCTTTCCACAAAAACACACTGGAAGAGCTAGACAGGGAAGTCTTAAAGGCCCGCATCAGAGACATGGTGGTGTTGCCTTTGGCCCAAAACCAAAAGAATGGAAGATTAAACTTCCCAAAAAAATGAAGAAACTGGCATTAAGATCTGCGCTCAGTACCCGATTTCGAGAGGGCAACCTCATCGTTATCGAAGAATTCAAAATGAAAGAAATAAAGACAAAATCCTTTAAGAAGGTTTTGGAAGCATTATCAGTTGATAAAAGCAAGACTTTGGTAGTTTTACCCTTTAAAAACACCGATTATGAAAACACCAAATCTTCTGGTAAAAATATCAAGGGTTCAAAGGTTATTATTGCCGATAATCCTGGAAATCACCAAGATAAGACTAACATTGACGGACTTAACGTTTATGATATCATTAACAGCCAAAAGGTGATTATCACCAAAGATATGATTAAAAAAATCGAGGAGGTGTTGGGTAATGCCAATTAAACTCCATCAAAGAGACATTCTTTTACGCCCAATACTAACAGAAAGAACTACTTCAAACATGGAAAACAATACCTATACTTTTGAAGTACACAGAAATTCCAACAAGCGAATGATTAAAAAAGCAATTGAAGATATATATGAGGTTAAGGTAGCTAAGGTAAACGTTATGAACTGTAAACCAAAACCTAAAAGAAGAGGCCAGTTTACCGGGAAAACCAGAAGCTGGAAAAAAGCAATGATCAAACTGCAGGAAGGTTATACCATTCCTGATCTCGAAAACATCTATTAACATATAGAAAGGGGAGCTGAAAATGGCACTTAAACGTTATAAACCAACAACCCCGACTAGAAGATATGCCATAGGACAGGATTATTCTGAGTTAACAAAGAAAAAGCCGGAAAAATCATTATTAGAGCCTTTAAAGAAAACAGGCGGAAGAAACAACAGAGGAAGAATTACTGTCAGGCATCACGGTGGCGGACATAAGAGAATGTATCGTATCGTTGATTTCAAAAGAAATAAGGATGGTATACCCGCAAAGGTCATGTCCATTGAATACGATCCGAACAGATCTGCAAGAATCGCTTTACTCTATTATAAAGATGGGGAAAAGAGATATATACTGGCGCCCAAGAAATTGAACGTCGGGGACGAAATAATGAGTGGACCCAATGCTGAAATTAGAGCAGGAAACTGTAAGATTTTAAGAGAAATTCCCGTTGGTACGATGGTTCATGCCATCGAATTTGTTCCTGGTAAAGGAGCACAAATTGCAAGATCAGCTGGTATTTCTGCCCAGATCATGGCAAGAGAAAGCGGC
>CAZRYM010000003.1:0-74799 GCA_964604305.1 uncultured Thermotogaceae bacterium
TTACATTAAAGACTTAACGCTGAGCGAAATCAAAAAATACTCTGTGGGGAGGCTTCGAAACAGATTTTCATTCTACAAGCAGAAACAGCTTGATGATGAGAAAATGCCAACTCTTCAGGAAGTCATCGATTTAGTGAAGGACTATAATTCTCAGTCTGAAAAGCAGGTCAAGTTAAATGTTGAAACCAAATACAATATTCTTGAGCCTGAAGAAACACATCCTCCGGAAGACTTTGTACGCCTTCTACTTGAGATCATTGAGGCAAACAATATTGAAGAGATTATTTCAATACAATCATTCTATTGGAAAACGATTATGGATGTTAAAGAACAAGCACCCTATCTTAAAACGGTGGCGCTGTTGTCCAATGCCCGCCTTAAGGATTTGGAATGGTTTAACGGACTAAACCCGGATGATTTCAGCTCTTTTGGTGAGTTTATTCAGGCTTCGGGCGCTGACTGTTTATCCATGAATTATAGGGATATCACTAATAAGCAGATCAAAGAGGTTCAAGATTTGGGAATTGAAGTGATACCTTACACGATTAACGATGCGCCGACTATGAGGTATTATATTGAGCTGGGTGTGGATGGGATTATTTCCGATTATCCTGATATTTTAAAATCTGTTGCTGAGGCTTACTTTGGTAGCAAAGGTACTCAATAAACAAGCACTTTTATAAAATGATTCCACTGCAAAAAAGTCATTTCTCGTCATATATCTTGAGATGTCATAAACCGTTTCAATTGCGGGAGCACCTGTGTGTCCTCCCGCATTAAATTATGGGATCGCTCTTTTTCGACAATCAGACGTATAAATAGGTTTTTGCAGTGGAATTATAAAATTATTCAATCTGCGTTTTTCGTCATTAGAAACGGAGGTTGTTAATTATGGAAAACAATTTTAAAGATGTTAATAAAAAATCTTTTTACGTCAAGGGAATGACTTGTGCTACTTGTGCTCAAAATGTCAAAAGAGCTTTAGACACTATTGAAGGGGTTTCTACTGCTTCGGTTAATTTGGCTACTGAGACGGCTTTTGTCATTTCTAATAACGATATTTCATTTCATGAGATAGAAAAGGCTGTAAAGAATGCCGGATATCAGGCTTTGGAAAGTGTAAACGAAAGAGATGAGGAAAAACGATTAAAACAATCAAAAAATAGATTTTTGGTTTCTATTATCATCACAATTCCGCTTTCTATTTTAATGTTCTTTCATATGGCTGGAGTAATGATTCCCGGTTATCTGTTGATCGAGATCATTTTTGGTGGATTGGTGGTGTTTTATACCGGTTATCCAACGATAAAAAGTGCCTGGATAGCCCTTGTTCATAGACACACCAATATGGATACCCTGATATTCATGGGGTCTGTAACTGCTTGGTTGACAGCAGTTCTCAATTACTTTGGGCTGGATATTGCTTCATTTGGGGCACTTGGTGCGATGATTGTTGCTTTACATTTGACAGGCAAATACATAGAACAACGGTTGAAATATAAGGCTGCAAAAGAAATTAAAGCACTGATGAATTTACAATCAGCAGAAGCAACAATCATT
Organism: uncultured Thermotogaceae bacterium; assembly: GCA_964604305.1. Lineage (GTDB taxonomy): Bacteria > Thermotogota > Thermotogae > MWEM01 > MWEM01 > JASUTC01. The sequence continues at coordinate 1,561 of CAZRYM010000003.1, forward strand.
GAGAATGAAAAAGAGGTAAGTATTCCCGTTGAGCAGTTGAAATTAGGAGATGTTGTTATAGTTCGTCCAGGCGAGAGAATTCCAACAGACGGACTGCTCATCAGTTCTACAACTTCAGTGGATGAGTCTATGCTTACCGGAGAATCAATGCCTGTGAAGAAACAGCAGGGAAGCCAGATGACCGGAGGTTCGCTTAATCTGACTTCAACGATTCGCATAGAAGTGAACAGGGCCCCGGAAGACACCTTTTTGTCACAGATGGTTTCTCTGATTAATGAAGCACAAGGGACAAAGGTCCCTATTCAGGCATTAGCAGACAAGATTACCAGATATTTTGTGCCTGTTGTAATGATAGCGGCCTTAACGGGAGCCCTATTATGGTATTTTAATTTTGATACCTTTTATCCTATGTTGGATTCAGTGAGAGATTTCTTGCCTTGGATATTAGTGTCTGACAACCCAATGTCTTTTTCAATATTTGTTTTTGTTTCTTCAATTGTCATTGCTTGTCCTTGCGCATTGGGACTTGCAACTCCTATGGCATTGGTCAGTGGAATGGGTACGGCCACAAAAAAAGGCGTTTTGATCAGAAATTCAGAAGTTGTTCAATCCATCGGGAAAACTGATGTGGTGGTTTTGGATAAGACGGGGACGATTACACAAGGTGAACCTAAGGTTGTTGAACATAATCTGGATCAACAAACAGCTCAAATCGTTGCCTTGATTGAATCACAATCCAATCACCCCCTTGCCAAAGCGATTAGTGAGATTGCTGAGAGACAGAAGACAACGGAATTGGATGATATTCAGGAAATATCCGGAACCGGTATTTTGGCCAAATATGATGAGAATAAGTACTTTATCGGCAGGCCGAAAGACTATTCAAAATATGAGAAAAATCTTGAGTTGGGACAAACGGTAGTAGAAGTCAGGGTTAATGATAAGATTATCGGTTTTTTAGCTATAGAAGATCCTTTGAGAGAAGAAAGTATACGAGAAATTGATTTACTTAAAAAAAGAGGACTTGAGGTTATTATTGCTACCGGAGATCATGAAACGACAGCAAAAAAAATCGCTAAAAGAGTGGGTGCAGATTCAGTATATGCACAGTTGATGCCCTCTGAAAAGGTGGACATTATCAATAACTTCCAATCAATGGGTTATCAGGTGCTTATGGCAGGAGATGGGATTAACGATGCAGCAGCGCTGAGAAGTGCAGATATTGGCGTATCTTTTTCAAGCGGTACGGATTTGGCTATGGATAATTCAGACATTGTGATAGTAAAAGGCGGCATTTCAGGGATCCGATCTACATTGGACATTTCAAATAAAATGATGAAAGTGATTAAACAAAATTTGTTTTGGGCTTTCTTTTACAACGTGATCGCCATACCGGTGGCATTGATGGGGTGGTTGCACCCGGCCATATCAGAAGCAGCCATGGGTATTAGTTCGATTACTGTCGTGTTGAATTCACTGAGAATCAAAAACGAAAGGACGAAAGGAGAAAAGAATATGAAATATACAGTAACGGTTAGAGACATGAATTGTGGGCATTGTGTTGCTACGATTGATAAGGCTTTGGAAAATGCGGGGATAACAGAACGAGAGATTAATTTGGAGAAAAAGACGGTAACATTTGATTCTTCGCATATTGAAAAGGGGTTGGAAGTTATACAGAATGCCGGGTATACCCCGCAGAAGTAGTAATGTTGCTAACAATGTACTGGCGGACCGGTGTGTGGTCAGAGAAGACATTGACCTTAGAGTATTTTGCCAGTGGCAAAAACTCTGTCCGCCAGTATATAAAAATAGTCTTTTTCCATTAGGTTTGAGTTTTCTATTTAACAATTAAACTTGCATAACAATTGCTTGGTAGGGTTTTAGTAGTAGTGTTTCCTGTTTAATAAAAATATTGTTTTGATAATTATTAATAATCACTTTTAAACTGTCATTACTGAAATATGAGCAGCTAAATTCATTTTCTGCTTCCGAAACATTGAGTATGATTAAAAATTCCCCTTGTGTGTCAAATCTTCTAAAGGCAAAAATTTCATCCTGTGAACCCAATAATTCGAAATTTCCAAATACAAGTGTTGGTTTTGCCTTTCTGATTTTGATCATTTCTTTATAATAATTCAGAACGGAATCTTTTTGTTTAATGGATTGGGCTACATTGATATTTGCACAGGAAGTGTTGGGCTTTATCCAGGGTTGAACTTCTGAAAATCCCAAATATTCTGAGTTATCCCAATGCATTGGGCTTCTGGAGCGGTCTCTTCCGTGTTTTTGAATTTCTTTCATGACGGTGTTTTCGTCAATTCCCTGTCTTTTTCTCTCCCTGTAGAGTTTCTTAGCGGAGATATCATCGTATTCTTCGATGGTGTCATATCTGGTATCAGGCAAACCCAGTTCATCTCCTTGATAGATAAAAGGTGTACCTTCCAGAGTCAATAAAAGAGTGGCAAATAGTTTGGCTGAGGCGATTCTATATTCGCCTTCATGGCCAAAGCAGGAGACAATTCTGGGTAGATCGTGATTAGAAAAGCAGATACCGCTCCAACCATTTTTGTGTAGTTCTTGCTGCCAATTGGTGATGATTTCTTTTAACTTTTGTGGGTTTTTACCATAGGCTTTATAATAATCGGTATGCTCGAAGGTAAAGACCATATCCAGTTCTCTACTATCTTTAGATGTGAAATCAACAGCCTTTTTGGGGTTGACGTAACCACATTCACCAATAGCAACACATTCACGCTTGTCAAAGGCATTCTTATTCATTTCTTTGAAAAACTCGTGTACCCTTGGTCCGTCCACAAAGTTACGATGATCAAAGACGTATTTTTCTTTACTTATGGAGGGATTATCCGGTAATCCGGGTACCTTTGAAATGAGGTTAATAGCATCCAAGCGAAAACCATCCAAGCCTTTATCCAGCCACCAGTTGATCATTTGATACAAGTCTTTGCGAACCTTTGGGTTTTCCCAGTTCAAATCTGGCTGATAGGGTGAGAAAAGACCCAAATAATATTGTTTTGTTCGTTCATCGTAAGTCCAAGCTGATTCATGAAAGTACCCGGCCCAATTATTAGGCTCTTCGCCATTTTTACCATCACGCCAGTAATAATAATCACGATATATATCATCTCTTGAACTTGAAGAAGCCACAAACCAGGGGTGTTCGTTGGATGTGTGGTTGATCACCAGGTCCATCACAACTTTGATTTTCATTTCATGTGCTTTTTTAAGTAATTCTTTAAAATCGTCCATGGTGCCATAGGTGTCATCAATGGCATAATAATTTGAAACATCATAACCATTATCTTTCATAGGCGAAGGATAAATGGGGGAGATCCAAATTAAATCTACACCTAGATCATTTAGGTAATCTAGTTTGGTAATGATTCCCTGAATATCACCTTTTCCGTCATTGTCGGAATCTTTGAAGCTTTTGGGGTAAATTTGATAGGCAACGCTTTTTTTCCACCAGTCCATTGTGTCATTCCTTTCGCAAAATATTTTATCTTTTGGAATTATACCATTTCCCATTTTCATGCGACGTTCTGATATAATCATATGTATAAGTTTATGAGAAAAATGTGGATTATTTTTGATATTTTTGAAGGGGTGATTCTGTGAAGCGTTTTTTAAAAGTTGTATTTTTGGTATCCATCCTGTTTATGGTTTCTTGCCAAATGCCTTTACCAGGACCTATAGAGGATGGTCTATTTTCATTAGTTGCCAATTGGGGAAGGACAATAATTAAAACTTCCGATAGCGAAGAAGGAATTTTTATTCATCCAACTTCTGATGGGGGGATGGTTTCTTTAATTAAAACGGAAACGGAAACGGCTGAACCGGCAACCCAAAGAATGATTATGTCGAATATCAAAGCGGTCAAGTTGAACGCAAACGGTCAAAATGATTGGGTATTTTCTCCAAGTATATCAGGTGCTTCAATAAGAACGGGGGTTTTTATTCTACCAAACCCTTTTTCTCAGAATCAGTATTTAATCGGCGTAGAGAAATTTGATTTTGTTGATTATGATTCAAACCTGGAATTGTTTTATGTTAATGAATTTGGAGAACAAATCTGGCAAATGGAATATCCCGCTTCTGGAAGAGACCTGTTAGCGGGTGCTCTTTTCAAAGATGAAAACACCGTCATGGTTTACGGAAGTACAAATTCTTCAGATGGCGTTTTTGAAGGGAAAAAACAATCAACAGGATATGATGGGTTTGTCTTGGAAATAGATGTTCTTAACGGAGAATGTCTGCAAGCTTTTTTTTATGATTTTCTGGAAAGGGATAACGGAATAAAAAGAATTTACAAAACAACAGATTCACCGGATCTCTTTTTCGTTGGTGAAGCAATAAATGCTTCAGGTGTCCAGAAGATCTGGTTAATGAGGGCTTATCATTTCAACCCGACTTTCGTTTCACAAACTCTATTTGGCAACGATGATGATATCCAATACTATTTTGGGGGAATGCGGCGAATCGGACCGGATGAATACATTCTAAGTGCAACCAAACGATTGTTAGATGATGAGCATATGGCATTTTACAAGTTTACTTCAGATGCCTCTTTTTTACAGATGGTTGTAGAGATTAACCAAGAATATGAGGCGAGTGCTATTATCGAGGGAGATGCAAGGGAAAGGAGTATAGGGGTTGCCCATTTTACAGATGGCAAATCCATTCTTGCGGGTGTTAAGGCAGTTAATGATGTTTTATCTCTTAACAGGTTCTTTTTAATCGATACCCGGACCTTTGAAGTTAAGACTCAGGAATATTCTTATAGAGAAGGTGTTGTTTATAATCATCTAAGCAAAAAAGATGATTCTATTTTATATGGATTGACCGGTTCTATTCCATCTGATGAAAACGCTTCTGATGAAAGAACAGCAGGTGGAAGAGCTTGCTGGGTTGAAGGATTGTAGAAAAAGCCCCCTCTTACAGAGGAGGCTTTTAATAGGTAAGAGTTTCTTCAGTCTTTTTTATTCTTCATTATCCTCTTCAATTGGTAAAGGATACCGGGATTTGCATTCTTTGCAATATAAATGCTCACCATGCGTTTTGGTGTATTTCACATAAAGTGTAGCATCGCACTTTTCACACTTATAATCGGTGGGTTCGTCCCAGGATATAAATTCACAGTCTCCACCGTTATAGGTATTGTTCTTACAGGTATAAAAGAATTTACCCCGTTTGCTTCTTCTTTTTACAACTTCGGCACCACATTCCGGGCATTTTCCTCTGGCCTTTTCGTCTATGTTTTCGGTGTATTTGCAGTCAGGATAATTACTGCAGGCAATAAATTTCCCGAATTTGCCAAATTTTTCAACAAGTGGGGCACCGCATTTAGGGCAATCCCTACCGATCTCTTTAGCCTCTTTTTTAGTCTGTTCCTGAAGTTTTTCAGGATCTTTAAAAAACACTGTGCCTTTTTCCATGTATGCTTCAATATCCTCGGGAACTGAAAGGTTTACCTTACACTTTTGACAGGTCAAATAAGGACCGTAACGGCCTACCCTCATTTCCATCGGCTTTGAACATTTTTTGCAGTTGACATTCGTCTTCATGTCAACGTTGAGTTTTTTGGATTTTATCAGTTTGTCCATCTTTTCCAAAGTGGGTATGAATTTTTCATAAAATTCCCTCAGTACCTTTTTCCAGTTGATATCCCCTATCTCTACATAATCAAGATCACTTTCCATAAGAGCTGTGAACTTTTTTTGGATGATTTTCGGGAAATGTCCGGTTAAAAAGTGATTGACAACCTTACCAACAAAGGTAGGGGCGATCGTTTTGCCTTCTCGTCTGACATAATTCCTTGAGAAAAGGGTTTTAATGATGGAAGCATAGGTACTCGGCCTCCCGATTCCATCTTTTTCCAGCATCTTGACAAGAGTCGCTTCAGTGAATCTGGCAGGCGGTTTTGTGAAATTCTGGCTAATGTCTAATTTATCCAGATTGACGTCTTGTTTTTCCTGTAAATCTGTTTCGAGGATCTTCTCGGAATTCTTTTGAGGATAAAACCTTTCAAACCCGTCGAATATCTGTTTGCTGCCCTTTGCTTCAAACAGATACTTTGTCTTATCATCTTCTATCTGAATCTTTTTATTCATGTATTGAGAAGGAGTAGATTGTGAAGCCATGAATCTGTTCCAGATTAGGCTGTATAGTTTGAACTGGTCCTTCTCCATAAATGCCTTGACGGAATCCGGCGATTTTTCAGGATAAGTTGGTCTGATAGCTTCATGAGCATCTTGAACGTTTGATTTTTTCTTATTAAATGTCTTTCTTTTATGATATTCTTTACCGTAGTTCTTCTGAATAAACTTCTCAGCACCTTCAAGGGCTATATCTGATAGTCTGGTTGAATCCGTTCGCATATACGTGATAAAAGCCGTTTGTCCTTCAGGAGTATCAATACCTTCGTAGAGTTTTTGGGCGACCTGCATCGTTCTTCCCACGTTAAATCCCAACAGGTTTGATGCTGATTGCTGCATGGTACTGGTTGTAAATGGCGCGGGTACCGATTTACTGACCTTTTTATCCTGAATACTTTTGACTTTAAAGGAGGAGTTTGTTAATTCAGTTCTGATTTTCTCCGCTTCCTTTTTGTTTTTAACCTTGTTTTTATCCAATGTCTTGCCGTTTATTTTTGTTAGTTCCGCTTCAAGTTCTCCAAACAACCCCTTGAATTTCCAGTATTCTTCAGGAACAAATTTGACGATTTTGTCGTCAAGTTCGCAAATAAACTTCAACGCAACCGACTGAACTCTACCTGCACTTAAACTGTTCATTCTCAATGCCCGCCAAAGATATGGACTGATTTTGTATCCGACAATTCTATCGAGTATCCTTCTGGCAAATTGTGCTTCAACCTTTGATTTGTCTATTTCTCTGGGATTTTTAATGGCTTCGTTTATGGTGTTTTTAGTAATTTCCGAAAAGATTACCCGGTTTTTCTCGGTTTCTTTTAAGCCAAGTATCTGAGCAATATGCCAGGCAATTGCTTCTCCTTCTCTATCCATATCCGATGCCAGGATAACGTCTTTTCCCTTTGCTTTGGATTTGATATCTTTTATAACCTTTTCTTTTCCCTTCATCGTCACAAAAACAGGTTCAAAGCCATTATCTATTTCTACCCCCAGTTCAGATACGGGAAGGTCTCTGATATGGCCTTTTGAGGAGATGACTTCATATCCTCTACCCAGGTATTTCTTAATGGTTTTTGCCTTGGATGGGGACTCAACTATGACTAAATGACTCATTTAAGGTGTTTCACCTCTTTCAATAGTTTGTCAAAGGAATCTTTATTGTTACTTTCTATGTATATTCTGACAACCGGCTCCGTACCGGAAGCTCTGGCCAGTATCCAGGTATCGTACTGCTCATCTTCAAGTTGAAAACCAATACCGTCAATATCCAGTCTTTCTTTTATTTCAAATCCGGAAAAATTTTCCTTTGTGTTATTAAATTTGTTGATGATTTTTTCTTTCTGTTCGTTGTTTTCCAATTCTATATTCAACCGGGCGTTGTGAAATTTTCCGGTAATCATTTCCACATCTTTTCTTATCTCACTGAGTTCCTTTCCTTCGAAGGCTCTCATTTCAGCAGCAAAAAGGCAAGCTAACAGACCATCTTTTTCCAAAACATGTTCTTTTATGCTCAATCCACCACTTTCCTCTCCACCCAGGATATACTCTCCAGTTGAGAGTAGTTCGCCAATAAATTTGAATCCTACAGGTGTTATTTTTGTTTTGTGATTATAATGCAAGGCGATTCTATCCATCATATGTGAGGTTGCTATGCTTCTTACCAGGTCTCCCTTCATCTTTTTGTTTTTGTAAAGATGAAGGGCAACCATTGCCAAATACTCATTGGGAGTGATAAATTCACCATTATCGTCTACGATACCAAATCTGTCTGCATCATTGTCAAGGGCAAGGCCCATATTCATTTCGTTTCTAATTATATCTTTGCCGAGAGTCTTTAATCTGACCTCATCCGGTTCAGGACGGTATCCACCAAAATATGGATCTCTGAAATCGTTGTAATAGGTTATTTGAGATTGGTTTCCATAAATCCTGTTTAAGATGGTGTCAAGAAAATCATTACCGGTTCCAAATACCATGTCAACTCCGGCTTTTAATCCTGCGTTTCTCATTTTTACAACATCAAACTTTTTGATCATCATCTCGATATATTCTTCAATAGGAGTAATAACCGTGAATAGTTTTTTCTTTTTGGCCTTTTCAAGTTCTTTTTTTTGAACAGGAATTTTTCCTTCAGATATTTCAAGGACCTTTTTTTCAATATATTCCGTGACATCGGGCATTGCGGGTCCGCCATCTTCAGGATTGAATTTTAATCCACAGTAATTATAAGGATTATGAGATGCGGTTAAATTGATACCACCATCGAGTTTTCTTGAAGTGATCAGATAAGAGATTACGGGTGTGGGAGTAGGTCTGTCACACATGATTACAGATATATCGTTACCCGTCAGAACTTGAGCAACCCTCTCAGAAAAATCCTCCACCATGAATCGTGCATCATATCCTATGATGACCTTTGATGACTTCTTTTTTTTTGATTTCAGGTATTCGGCTATGGCCTGAGAAACAATTTCAACATTTTCAAAAGTGAAATCATCTGCGATAATACCTCTCCATCCACTTGTTCCAAATTTAATCTGTTTAGTCATAAGAAGTTTCAACTCCTTTCACCTTTATCTTTCTATCTAAGAATCTGTTGTATTCACTCCATTGATTCTGAACAAAGGCGTTGTTATCATCAATGGTTTTTTTGGTGATTTCCCTGAACTGTGCAATTTTAGAATCTGCATTATCCGCAGAATGAACGATCATTGCTTCTATGGTTTTAGGCTTTATGGGTGCTCCCCATTCTATTTCGCCATGATGGGAGAGGATGATGTGATTGATTTCCATCAAAATCTCTCCGGGAAATCCTTCAATGGTTTCAGCATAACGATCCACCATTTCAATACCCATGACGATGTGTCCCAACATCTCCCCGGAGCCTGAACGTTCAATTCCTGAGGGAGCCAAAAGGTATTCTTTGGTCTTTCCAATATCATGTAATAGAGCACCGGCTATTAGAATATCATCGTTTATATCCATATCAGGGTAATTTGCCCTGATAGACTTCACTAATTTTACTACATCCAACGAATGCTCAATCAACCCGCCTTTATAGGCATGGTGTACGGAAGTTGCCGCTGGAGAATCCAGAAAACGTACTACAAATTTTTCATCATGAATAAAAATGGTTTCAAGTAGTTCTTTCACATATTTATCATTAATTCCCTCAATCATTGTTACCAGTTCATCATAAATGGTTTTAACGTCTTTAGAAGTAATTTCTATGAATTTTTTCGGATCATAATCATCCTTCGATAAAACTGTTACAGCATCTTTGGAATTCTTTATGTTAAGCTGTTTTTTTGTATCAAACAACTTGATTTTGCCTTCTACTCTCACAACAATCCCCTGAGTTAGCCTTTCATCATTCAATTCAGCATTCCACCAATCAATGCCTCGCATGGTTCCGCTGCGGTCTTCAAATGTTAACAGGAGAAAATTTTTCCCGTCTCTTGTGGTTTGCATTCTCTTGCTGGTAACTTTTAAAACGCTGGATACATAATCGTCAAGCTCCATATCCGATATGAGTTTTCCACTGTTTTTAGGCAGGTAATTCCCATCTTCATGGGAAAACTCATCCATCTTTTCCCTAAGCAAATCTCCAAGTTTCAACTGTACACATCCCTTCTGTTCTTCTCGATATGATGGTTATTCTATCATATCCAATTAACGGTTTTAATGGCCTCTCAAGTGGTATATTTTCTGATAACCCGTTTTGAAACTGCACAGGTTATCTCATAATTGATTGTATCGATTTTTTTGGCGATTTCTTCGGCACTTATTTCGTCAGAACCCATTTTACCTAGAAGCACTACTCTTTCTCCCATCTCAATGTCTTCAATATCATCTACATTTACAACAAACTGATCCATACAAACCCTTCCCAGTATTCCACATCTTTTGCCTTTTATGAGGACCTGCCCTTTATTTGAAAGGAGTCTGTTGTACCCATCCGCATATCCCACAGGTATGGTTGCAACCTTCATCGTTTTATCTGCCGTAAATGTTCTACCATAACTGATGGGGGTGCCTTTTGAAATACATTTTACCATGGAAACTGTCGTTTCCCATGAAAGCACGGGACTAAGTTCCGTTTGCCTTCTCTCATTCTTTGGATCAAGGCCATATGAGGCTATCCCAATTCTGACGAAATCTAACAAGTTTTCTTCAAAAAACAACGCTCCAGCACTGTTCGCAACATGTTTGTAAACGATCTGTTCGAAATGTTTTGCAACATTTTTAAACCTTTCGTATTGAATTTTGGTGAATGCAGGATCTACTTCATCCGCTGAGGAGAAATGTGTGTACAGACCTTCTATCTTTAATCTTTTGTCGGACATGAGGTCATGAATCTTTTCAACGGCATCCACATGATTAAAGCCTACCCTGGACATTCCTGTGTCGATAATGACATGCGTTTTTAATGGTTTGTCTTGTAAAAATGGTTTCAATTTATTGTATTGGGCAGTTGAATAAATGGTGGCTGTCAGTTCGTTTTCCACCAAAAAATGACAGTATTCAGGTTTAAAATAATTCAATACTAATATGGGGGTTTTAATCCCGTTTTGTCTTAACTCGATGGCTTCTGACAGGAAGGCAACACAAAGATACTCGACGTTTTCTGCTTCAGCCACTTTTGCAAGTTCAACCGCTCCATGTCCGTAACCATCTGCCTTTATAACCGGTATTATTTTGGTAGGAGAAACCTTGTTCTTAAAATACTGTAAATTATGTTTGTATGCCTTAAGCGAAATCAAAGCATGTGTATCTCTGAAATCGTTATTTGTTGTAAACATCTTATCCCCCCAGTATTGACAGGAAAACACCGGCTGCTACAGCTGAACCGATGACTCCGGCTACATTTGGTCCCATGGCGTGCATTAATATGAAGTTTGTGGGATCTTCTTTTTGAGCAACCATTTGAGCAACTCTTGCAGAGTCGGGTACAGCAGAAACTCCTGAACCGCCAATAAGAGGATTAATCTTTTCTTTCAGGAAGAGGTTCATGAATTTGGCGAATAATAAACCGCTTATCGTTGAAATCACAAATGCAAAAGCACCCAAGAAAAGAACTAAAAGAGAAGTTTCGCTTAAGAAGACGTCTGCTTTGGCAGAAGCCCCCACAGAAAGACAAAGCATTATGATTGCAGGGTCTGCTATATATTTGGAACAAGCTTCAGCCAATCTTTTAGTGAGTCCGTTTTCCTTTAAAAAATTTCCTAGCATCAACATACCAACTAAAGGCAGTGCTTGTGGTACCAATAATCCAATAAATACCGTTGTAATAATTGAAAAAACCAATTTTTCAACTTTTTTAACCTTTCTTGGAGGTTTCATTCTAATAAGTCTTTCCTTTTTTGTCGTGAATAATCTCATCAAGGGAGGTTGGATAATCGGTATTAACGCTATATATGAATAGGCTGCTATGGCAATAATTGCAAGCATATCAGGTGCAAATTTATTTGCTATATAGATAGACGTTGGTCCGTCAGCACCACCGATAATAGAAATTGCTGCAGAAGGTTCAAATGCAAAACCAAACTGTCTAGCCAAAAAGAATGCGATGAATATTCCGACCTGAGCAGCACCACCAAGAAAAATGGTAATGGGATTTGATAACATAAAAGAAAAATCGGTCAGTGCCCCTATCCCCAAAAATATCAAGGGAGGATAAATACCGTACTGAAGACCCAAGTTGATGTAATACATCAATCCGCCGGCTGCAGTTGCAGTAGGTTCCAGAAACAAGCCGGTATAAAGTGGTGGTATATTTGCAAGAATCATTCCGAACCCAATTGGAATTAATAGAAGAGGTTCAGCGTGCTTAGCTACCGCAACATAAAGGAGCACACAGCCCAAACCAATCATGAAAAGATTTCCAAGAGTTATTCCTGCAAATGCAGAATTTGTAAAAAAAGCCGTAAACGCCTTAACTAACACTTGACACCCCCTGTAGTGTAAATGCAAAAAAATCAAAAAAACAAACATTCAGTTCTAATTTGGTTTTTGACCCCAAATTAACAACATAGATTCTAACATATAGGTGATAAATAATAAAGACTCGATATCATTTGAAATGATTATAACACCAAAAACGACAAACCGATTTATCTTCTGTTCTTGTTGACACTGAATATTCCTACCGATACCAGTGAGAGGGCAGCAATGATTGAGAATGAGAAAAACTCTTCGGGAAGGAATATGGAAGAAAGAATGGAGCCTGAAACTGGTATGATGAATTTGAATATGGTGATTTCCCCCGCTTTATGGTATTTTAGAAGTGCATACCATAAACCAAAGGCGATGGCAGAAAGAAAGGCCGAATAAATTAAAAGACCTGTACCCAGTGCAGTAAATTGCAGAACAGGTTTTTCTTTGGATATGAATGCCAGTAACATTAAAAGGATAGAACCGAACAACATCTGAAAAGCTGATATTCTGAATGGATTGATATCTTTCGCCATTCTTTTGGCAATGATAGTACCGATTGCATTTACGATCCCGGTGAATATTAGGAACCCTTCACCCTGAACGGTAAATATCCAGGTAAAATCCTTTCCCCAGTTGACGATGATAATACCTGCCAAGCCGGTTACTAATCCTATGGTTTTGGCTTTACTCATTTTATCATCGGTGTAAACAAAATGAGCTAATAAGACCATGAAGAAGGTACCGCCGGATGCCAGCACAGATGCTTTAATACCGGTGGTATTAGCCAGTCCATTATAAAAGAAATAATACTGCAGTGCTGTTTGAAAGATACCCAATAAAAACAGACACAGATATTTCTTTGTGCCTAATTTAAACAGCCCTTCTTTTGACTTTGATGAGATAAGAAAAAGAATCATTGAAGCCAGAAAAAACCGAATTCCTGCAAGTAAAATTCTACCGGAAACTGCCGTTTCTATACCAAATTCTTGATAAGCTACTTTTAAAACGGGGAAAGCACTTCCCCAAAGAATTGCACATCCTATGGCAATAAGACTGGAATAAAGCTTATTTGAAAGGATCTTTTCCCATTTTCCCATATTGCTCCTCCGTTATTCTTTGGTGTTAAATAATACCATCATTGCAGCAAAAACCATGATGATATTCATGACAACGAACATGCTATTAAATGAATAGTTGGCAATAATACCACTAAAAACAGGCCCTACCATAGCTCCCAATGATCTAACAGAAGTTAATAGACCCATGAACTCGGCTTTTCTTTCCAAAGGACAGTTTAGGGAAATGAACGTGGAGGCACCATTGATAAAGGCGCCATATGCCAAACCCAGAGAAAGATACCCTGCTGCCATCAATCGCCAGTCCGATGCAAAAAAGAATAGGATTGGTGTTAGGCTGGAAAAAAGAATTCCGCCAACCATGGACTTTTTAGGACCGTTTTTGGCTATAATACGACCTGAGAGCAAGTGTGAAATCATTTGAAACATTGGATTAAGAGAAGACAAGAGTACAGCCACTGAATACGACAACGTTAAATTTTCAGTCATGAAGATCAAAATAGCCGCCATGGTACCGCTAATGCCGAACTGTCTGACAAAGCTTCCCAAGTAGATAGCCCACAATCCGTTTTTTTTAAGAGGTGTATAGTCAGAGACGATTGGAAATAATCTGTGTAAAAGATTGCTTGATTTTTCTTTTTTTGTCCTTCTGTTACCTTCTTTGATAAATAGTCCCGTTATGAGGGGAAGCCAAGAGATAAAACAGAATATCATTATGGCCTGTTTCGGACTGTTTTCAATGAAAAAGTACGCTAAGGCAATTCTTCCAACGAACATCCCAAGAGAAAAGGATGTATTTAACAAAGCTAATTCTCTGGAGTTAGAACGAATATCGTCATCGGCATATTCCGTTGCCAAAGCCATTGAAATCGGTTGCATTCCCTTTTTAAAAAAGGCTGAAATACCAAGAAAAACCAGGAGGACCAAGGGATTATCACTTAAGAGAAAAAGAGGAAAACTGATGGCTGTTAAACCTATGGAAAGTAGTAAAAGAGGCTTTCTGTTTTGATGTTCATCTGAAATAGAACCCCACACTGCACCGGATAGTGTTGACATACCGCCATTGACAGTTGAAATAAGACTAATAACGAATATCGATGCGCCTACTTCCCTAAAACGCGATTGTAAAAGGATATTAAAAGTGAACGTTACAAGCATGCCGATTGTTGTTGTAATCAATAATGCCATTCTTTTTCTTGTTCTTGAGCTAATTGTGATCATCCTCGTAGTTAGTCATCCGAATTATCAAAACCAGTATACAACAATGATGAGATAATTTCAAATCTCGTTTCTGAGAAAATAATATCTGTGATATAATCACACAGTAAAAAATGTAGAATGTTTAAAAAAGAAAAGTTATTAAAAAATATCTCTAAATCTTAATCGTCAATATGTGGTGAAAAAATGAATCAAATTGTCAAAATCAAAAATGCATGTTTTTATTATTATAAAAAGGGCAATCATCCGTAGGTAAGCTATTCCGGATGACTGCTCTTTTCAGTTTTTCCGGAGAGTAATTCAAATTCAGGAGTCTCCGGATTGGAGACTCTTTTTTTATGGAGGTTTATCATGATCGTAATCCTTAAGAAAAATCACACAGAACAGGATTTGGAGCATATCATCGAAATTACTAAGGAGATGGGCTTTCAATCTCATGTTTCAAGGGGAACAGAAAAAACGATAATAGGGGTCATTGGAGATGATTCGTATGTAAGTGTTGATCGATTCGAGAATTTACAGTTTGTGGATAAGGTTGTGAAGGTTCTCAAACCTTATAAACTTGTGTCAAAAGAATTCCACCCTGAAATGACGGTGATTGATGTTGGCTCTGAAAACCTTATTGGCATGGGGTTCTCCATTATGGCTGGGCCTTGTGCTGTTGAATCCGAGGGGTTGTTGGATGAGGTGGGGGCCTTTTTAAGTGAGCAGGGAGTTCCTTTTTTAAGAGGTGGGGCTTTTAAACCCAGAACTTCTCCTTATTCCTTTCAAGGTTTGGGCTTGGAGGGGTTGAAGATATTAAAGAGAACAGCTGAAAAATACAACCTCAAAGTTGTCACTGAACTCATGTCCGAATCTGAGAGCGATGTGTTGAATGAATACGCTGATATCATTCAAATAGGATCCCGTAATGCCCAGAATTTCAGATTGCTTGAAAGATGCGGGCACTTTGACAAACCCATTCTTTTAAAGAGGGGCTATATGAACAGAACGGAAGAATTTCTGCAGTCCGCTGAATATATCATGGCAAACGGCAATCCTAATGTTATTCTTTGTGAGAGAGGAATTCGAACATTTGAAACGATCACCAGAAACACTCTGGATCTTTCAATTGTCCCATATGTCAAAGAAGAATCTCATTTGCCAATTATTGTGGATCCCAGCCATGCCACGGGAAAAAGAGAACTGGTACCAGCCATGGTTTACGCTTCCTGGGCGGCAGGTGCTGACGGTATTATGGTGGAAATTCATCCGAATCCTGAAAGGGCATTATCAGATGGTAGGCAATCGTTGGATTTCAAACAGTTTGAATCCATGAAAAAAAGACTCAACTGCTTAATACATCAAAGCAATTAATAGGGAGGTTCTATATGAATATACACATCCTTAACGGCCCCAATCTAAATTTATTGGGAAGAAGAAATCCTGAACACTACGGAAGGCTTTCATATCCTGAATTGATGAACAATGTAAAAAAATATGCAGAGAAGAAAGGTCTTGAAATTAGTTGTTTCCAGTCTAATCATGAAGGTGAAATTATCGATGATATTCATGGAAAACTGGATAAGATAGATGGTTTGATCATCAACCCGGGGGCATTAACTCATTACAGTTACGGCTTAAGGGACGCACTGGAAATAGTTGAGGTTCCAATTGTGGAAGTGCACCTGTCAAATATTCATGCAAGAGAATCCTTTCGAAATATGAGTGTTATCTCTCCTGTGAGCACGGGAACGATCTGTGGGTTAGGGATTAACGGGTATTTTTTGGCTCTTAATTATTTTCTCTCTATGAATTGATTCTTTCTTAGTTTATGTTAAGATATAGATATGGTGTTTGATGACAAATTAAAATCCACTTTGAAAGAGTGATGAGCTAAATTAATAAGACAAAAGTTAGATTACTTATTTTTATTTTGATTATATTGAGTTCTGTTATAACAATATTCTTGATGTACAGTACCTATCAAAATGAAATGAAAAGTATTATGAAAGAAAATCTGGGGAAACTTGAGAGTCAGTATAAATCCCTTGTCATTCCTTATGAAAATTTCGCAAAATACATCTTTGATCGAGAAATCAATCAGGAATGGATTAAGTCTGAAATAAAAATAGCCGGGGTTGATTCACAGAAGAGAGACAGCATAAGGGAAACACTCTATCACTATTATGCTGATTTTTATAGTCTCTTGGAACGGTTCAACTTTAGGCAGCTTCATTTCCATCTTCCCGGTGCTATTAGTTTTCTCAGGATGCACAGGCCTGAAAAATACGGGGATGATTTGTCTGATGTAAGACAGTCAATCGTGTTAGCTGAACAAACCGGAGAATTTGTTAAAGGTTTTGAAGAAGGTAGGATTATAAATGGTTACAGAATGGTTTTCCCCTTGTTCCTTTTAGAAGAATTTATTGGAACAGTCGAGGTGAGCATATCTTTCAACACAATATGTCAGGATCTGACAAAGGAATTCTGCATGCCTTTTCATTTTGTCATTCATGAAGATGTTGTTCAGGAAAAAGTGTTTGAATCGGAACAAGATAATTACGTTCAAGCAGGTTTCATTGATGGTTATCTGTATGATCGCGAAGCTTATGAGAAGATCAATTCATTAGCATCCAATTCAGGCATTCCGTTTGAAGGGATTAATGAAAACCTTTCAGTCAAATATTCGGAAACAAATAGTCAAGGGGAGAGTTTTTCTTTACACACAACGATTGACGGGGTTGTTTATTCAGCTGTTTTTTTGGAGATCAAAAACTTTAAGGATAAAAATGTTGGATACTTGATTTCCTTTAAAGAAGACAAAAACATCTCGGATGTAATCAAAAAAACAAGAATAACGATGATTAATGTTATCATTATCTACCTTTTGCTTTCTATCCTGATTTACTACATGTATCGCTCAAGAGAAAATGCCTTAATAGCAAATAAAGCCAAAAGTGAATTCCTTGCCAATATGAGCCACGAGATTAGGACCCCCATGAATGGAATATTAACGGCAGCCGAAATAATTGAACAGACATCAAATGAGGACAAGCGAAAAGACTTTTTAAGAATAATCAAGGTTTCAGCTGATTCGCTTTTGCAAATCATCAACGATATCTTGGATTTATCAAAAATAGAGGCTGGAAAACTCCGGATGGAGGATATTACGTTTGACCTTCATGAAATCCTTGATGATGTGACAAAACTTATCTTCCTTTCAGCATCAAAAAAAGGTTTAGAAAGTGAGCTAATCGTTGAAGAGAATGTACCTCGTTACATTAAAGGTGATCCTTTACGTTTGAAGCAGATACTTCTTAACCTCTTAAGCAATGCTTTGAAATTTACCGAACACGGAAAGATACAAGTTAGGGTAAAAAACGATTATTTAAGGGATGGCAATACGGAAAGAATCAATTTCAGTGTAACAGATACTGGTACAGGTATTGATGAAGAAAAGAAAAAAATACTCTTTAAAAAATTTTCGCAGGCTGATTCAACCATTACTAGAAAGTTTGGGGGAACGGGGCTGGGACTTGCCATCAGTAAAAAACTTGTGGATATGATGAACGGAGAGATAGACTTTAAAAGTGAACCGGGATATGGAACGGAATTCTTTTTCATTATCCCTGTCAAACGATCAAACCCGGAAGAAATAGCAGAAGTTAAACGCAGTGAAGGAGCATGTTTAAAATCTGATTCTAATATTTCCAGACGCTTGAAAGTGCTTGTAGCAGAGGATAATCAAGTCAATCAGACGATAATCAAAGAGATTCTCTCCAGCTTTGGATGGAGATATGATTTGGTTGATAATGGAAATGATGCGGTTGAACGGGCGATTAAAAATCATTATGATGTCATACTCATGGATGTCATGATGCCAATAATGGATGGGTTGGAGGCTGCAAAAAAAATTAAATCTTCACCTGGTAAAACTGATATGCCAATAATCGCATTAACAGCAAGTGTGACTGAAAAAGATATTAAAAAAGTCTTTGAAGCTGGAATGGATGCGTATCTTGCAAAACCTATAAAAATAACGGAATTAAAGAATACGATAATAAAGCTGGTTGCATCTGAAGGAGATAAAGAATTTGAATTAGATCTGATTGATTTGAATGAAGTAAAAAAGCATATTGATGATCTTGATATTTATTACGACACGATTATTCCCATATTTATAACAGATCTTCAACTTAACGTGAAAAAGATGGGAGAAGCTATCAAAAATGGCGATTATCAAACTTTAGCAAGCCTTTCTCATGCAATAAAACCCGGATGCATGTATGCAGGAGTGATTGGTGTATCTAATATAATTGAAAAAATCGAATTGATGGCCAAACAGAATGAAGATATTGAAAAAATCAAACAATTGTATAAGTCTTATCAGGAAGAATCGAAAAAAGTGATTCAACAATTGCAATCACTTTGCAATTAGAAAGATGATTAAGAAAAAAAGGAAATGTGGAAATCAGGATCAGTAGTCTGCAAAAATCGAGATTTTTTTTGTGGGAAAGGGAATCGATGTCTTTTGAAAAAACAATTTACAGGGAGTGAACTGATGAAAAAACTGATTTATCTTATTTTACCCATACTTGTTTTATTGACCTTACACGAGTATAACGATGTGGTTTATCATTGGCCGTATTCTATCAAACCAGAGAATCCGGAAGAAGCATATGTAGTCAAAAATATAGACGGCGATACAATAAAAGTTCGTATAAACGGTGATGAAGAGACGATTAGGATGATAGGAGTCGATACGCCTGAGACCGTTCATCCCAGCAAACCGGTGGAATTTTACGGAAAAGAAGCAAGTAACTTTACAAAAGCCCTATGTCCCACAGGTTCCACAGTTTATTTAACATACGATTGGGATCCAAGGGATAAGTACGACAGATTACTGGCATATGTCTGGTATAGACGTGATGAACAATGGATCATGCATAATTTGAATCTTATTGTTAATGGGTATGGCCATGCTTACACAGTTTTTTCCTTTGATAAGGATTATATGGAGCTGTTTGTTGAAGCAGAACAAAAGGCCAGAGAAAAGGGATACGGTCTTTGGCAAGATTACGAAAAGCTTTTTGAAGAATCTAGTAAAAACCAAGCTTTACAGAAACCGGTTGCTACCGGTGAAAAAGAAACCGCAACACTCGTCATGAGTGAATCTAAAGGGGACTTGGAGATCGCCTACGTACAATATGAAGGAAGCAGTGAATATGTTGAAATCATAAACCGTGGCAGTGAAACACAAACATTGAAAGGATATAAACTCATTAGCACGAAGGGTGAAGACGAATTCGTCTTTGAGGACACGATGTTATCTCCGGGAGAATCTTTAAAGATCTATTCAGGACCTGAAGCCAAAGATAACGTCTGGACTACCGATTTTATTCATAATAACAGCGGAGACGGTGTGGTCCTGCAAGATGAAGCATCAAATATCATTTCTTTCTATTATTGGTAATTTGTTTTTCATTACCAGATGGCGATATATCCATCTGTTCTTTTTTCGGTTCCAGCAACATAAACTCCAGCATCGTTTCTCAGAATGATTTGTCCTCTGCCAAATAGGTTTGAATTAAGCGACACTGATATCTTGTGTCCCATTCTTTCCAGTTCATGAGCGATTGAAGAAGTGAAATCTTTTTCGATTAAAACATTTTTCCCACCTGTCCATTGCCATCTGGGGGCATCAAGAGCAGATTGAGGATTAAGTTGAAAATCAATCATATTGGAAATAACTTGAAGGTGGCCTTGTGGTTGCATATAGCCACCCATAACACCAAAGGGTCCAACCGGTTTTGATCTTTTTGTAATAAAACCGGGAATAATCGTATGATAAGGTCTTTTTTCCGGTTCTAAGCAATTGGCATGTTGTTTGTCTAAAGAAAAACTATGTCCTCTGTTTTGCAATGCGATCCCGGTTCCGGGAACAACCAATCCAGACCCAAAACCCATATAATTACTTTGTATGAAAGAAACCATCGTCCCCTCTTTATCTGCTGTTGCCAGATAAACAGTACCGCTTTGTTGAGGAGTTCCAGCTTCAGGTGTCAGGGCATAGTCACCGATTAAAGCTGCTCTTTTGTCAATGTAGTTCTTATCAAGTAAAGCTGTGTAATTGAAGGGCATATATTCAGATTGGGTGATGTATTTTTTGCCATCCTCAAATGCCAGTTTCAAAGCTTCTATTTCATTGTGAAAATATCCCACTTCCCTTGTGGAGCAATCCAATTTCTCAAGTATGGAAAGAGCTTCCAGAGCAATCAATCCTTGTCCGTTGGGGGGGATTTCCCAGATCTCGTAACCGCGATAATCAGCTGAAATGGGTTCAACAATATCCGCTTTATAATTTGTAAAATCTTCCGGATTAAAATAACCTCCGGTTTGATTAGAAAAATCTATAATTTCGTGCATCAGTTCACCTGAATAAAAATCACAGGCATCAGATTCAGCAATTCGTTTGAGTGTGTCTGCATGGTTTTTTAAACGGACGATTTCACCAACATGTGGTGGTTTCCCGTTTTTTGTGAAAGTTTGGAACCAATGTTCGAATTTCGAATCCGTTAAAACCTTTTTGTAGATTTTAGCTGCATTCTTCCAGTTTTCGCAAACAGTGGGTTGTAAAACAAAGCCTTCTTGAGCATACCTTATAGCGGGCATGGCGCATTCCTTCAGGGAGAGGTTTCCAAATTCATCACAACACTTTGCCCAACCTGCCGGGGCTCCTGGAACAGTGACTGCTTCCCAACCGAATCTGGGAATTTCCTGTAGTCCTTTTGAACTTAAAGCTTCGATTGAAATTGCCTTTGGAGAATAGCCGCTGGAATTGATTCCGAAAAGATTATCATTTTTGGAAATAATGGCAAAATTATCTCCGCCGATTCCATTTGAAGTAGGTTCAACAACAGTCAGGCAAATAGCTGTAGCTACAGCTGCATCCACTGCGTTTCCTCCTTTACGTAGTATTTCAAGCCCGGCCTGAGCAGCCAAAGGATTAGAAGTGGCAACAACACCGTTTTTAGCGACAACGCAATTCCTTTTAGATTCATATGGGTAATCAAATAAATTATACTTCATGTTGAAATCCTCCTCATGAAATCGAAGTTTTTATCTTATTCCCGTTATTATAGCATTTTCAGTTGCGAGTAATCCTGTTAATAAAAGAGAGGTTCATTATAAGAATATGCTAATCGTCAATACTTTCGTATAATTCTTTCAGACTAAAGGGTTTTAATAACACGATTGAAGCACCTGCTTCCAACGCTCTACTTTGAAGTTCCGGATCGGAGCTGGCAGTGAAGGCGATGATCTTTTTTTGTGGAAATCGGTTTTTTATTACTGAAATGACATGTAATGATGATCCCATTGACAATAACAGATCAATCAGGACATAATCTACATTTACAGCTATTCTGCATTTTTGAAGTGCTTCCTGAGGATTTGTAAACGTGAGGCACTGAACCCCGGCATTTCTTAAAACAAGTTCATACATGTGAAGGTTTTCAACTTCATCTTCAATCAGGAGTATTTTTTTTCCGGCTAAGTTTGTGGGGTTGTGTCCTTTTTTTTTGTTTTCTACATTACCTTGTTCGGAAGAATTTAACGGTAAAAGAAGATGAAACTGGCTGCCTTTTCCGGGAGTGCTTTGTGCCCATATGGAACCGTTTAATTCCTCTGTCAGTTCTTTGCTTATACTTAGACCCAGTCCCGATCCGGGTTTGTTTGAAGTGTTTTGTTCTCTGGAATATTTTTCAAATATATAGGATAGTTTTTCCTTTGCGATACCCGGTCCTGTATCGGATATTATAAATTTCAAATAATCCTTTCCTTCAATCTTACATTCAAGACTGACATAGCCTTTGTCAGTATATTTAATTGCATTTGAAATTAAATTGTTCAGAATCTTTTTTAAAGCAGTGCGATCAATAAAGGTGAAGGTTGGAACTGTAGCAGAAATACGGGTATTTACTTTTAGTCGCTTTTTCTTCGCCAGTATTTTCAAGCCTTTTATTGTGTTGTTGATGAGTTCACGTATATTAGTCTTTTGTGGTGAGATTTGATAATTCCCCGAATTGATTTTTGATAAAGTAATTAAGTCGGAGATAATGTTCAAGAGGTAATTTGCTTGCTCTTCCATAATGTTTAGAAATTCGTTTATCTGAAGATTACTTTTTCTATGGTTGTTATCCCTTAAATCACTTTCTTTTTCATTTTCTTGGATCAAACTTTGCATGAGTTCAATGTATCCCATAATAACCGTTAAAGGAGTTCTAACATCATGAGATATACTTGCTACCAAATGATCACGGTAAATATTTTCGCTCTTTTTGTGGTTCAGTGTGATTCTCATCTCTAATAATATATTTATGGCAGTGGCCGTGTCCTTAAATTCTTCCAGCACCCTGTCATCAAAGTTGGCGGAATCATCTAAGATGTCAAAACACAAAACACCAAAATAATCACCAAACGGTTTAAGGCGAATCTGAAGTGTTTTCGAGATGTTTTCCTTTATACCGGCTACCAGAAAAGTCTCTTTTATTTTTTCCGGGAAATTCTCAGGAAAGTTACCACTGTTGACAATCTTAACATCCTCTTCAGGATCGATA
The DNA here is from genome assembly GCA_964604305.1 of uncultured Thermotogaceae bacterium. GTDB lineage: Bacteria > Thermotogota > Thermotogae > MWEM01 > MWEM01 > JASUTC01. Next base: position 24,562 of record CAZRYM010000003.1, read on the forward strand.
GCAGAAAGAGATTCCTCTAAAGGGATTACAATATTGGAGTATGGTTCATCTTCGTAACCAATGCCTGTCAAGTAATGCTCACCATCATTCTTTACTAACCAAAAGGAGGATTTATCTATGAAATTGTAAGCATCCATGATCTCGGCCAATATCCCTTTGAAGACTGTTGCATCATCATCTTCCGATTTTAAGATGTTCAAGATATTAACAATCTTTTTTGTGTAACTTTCTGTTTTCTTCATAATTAAAAAAATTACTCCTGTTTTAAAATTAAGGAAAAATTCATGCTATAGACATTTTTATTATATCATACATCATTAAAAGTTCCTAAATCTAATTAGGAATATAAAATAATTTCTTTTGGTTTTTTAAAAGCATTAGAAAACATTAGAATTAAAAAAAGCCCCCCCAAAAGGCGGAGAGCTTTTTGCAAATTCTGTTAAATCCTATTTAAATGATTCTATAAACGATTTATATGCCAGATATGTCTCGTAAACATCTGCTTTACTGACGATTTCAAATGGTGAATGCATCCCGATAACCGGCACACCTGCATCAACAACCATTATACCTTCCTGTGCGAAGAATTTCGCCACGGTTCCGCCACCGCCAATGTCCACTTTTCCCATTTCACCATTTTGCCAGCGAATGTCATTTTTATTGAAAAAACTTCTTAAAGCACCAAGTGTTTCAGCATCTGCATCATTTGCTCCGCCTTTTCCTCTGACACCGGTATATTTGACAAAAGCCATACCGTAACCAAATTTAGTTGCGTTTCTGGCTTCATGTACTTCTTTGAAATTAGGATTAAAAGCGGGTGCTACGTCTCCTGAGAGCATGGTTGATCTTTCGAGAACGACTTCAAGCGGAGTATTCAATTTGTAAATGTCTTTAACAGCATTGATTACCTTTTTCCAGAAATAACATTTTGCACCGGTACTTCCGTCACTTCCAATTTCTTCTTTATCCAAGAGCAATACACAAGCCGTTCTGTCTATGGTATCTGCATCCATAATTGCTTTTAGACCGGTATAGGAGCACACTCTGTCATCATGTCCGTATGCAGCCATCATACTTCTGTCAAAACCAACATCTCTTGGTTTTAAGGCGGGTACGATTTCTATTTCGGCTGAGAAGAAGTCCTCCTCAGTAATACCGTATTTATCGTTTAAGAGACTTAAAACATTCATTAGTACCGGCTCTTTTGCTTTGTCTTCTTTATTATAGGTGATGGCTCTTGAGCCGATGATTAGATTCAGTGTATTGGCGTTGAAAGCCTCATTCACATCACCTTTTTTCCTATCAAGGTGTGGAAGCAAGTCTGAGATGATGAAAACGGGATCGTTGTCATCAAAGCCTATTCTGATGTCTATTTTCTCTCCATCTTCCTTTATTACAACTCCATCCAACGCCAGGGGTATGTTATACCAATGATATTTTTTAATACCGCCGTAATAATGGGTTGATACCATTGCAAATTCGCTGTCTTCATATAACGGGCTGGTTTTAAAGTCGATTCTCGGGGAATCCACATGAGCTGCAACCATATTCATCCCCTCTTTTAGATCATCAGTAAATCTGAAAAACGCAACGGACTTTCCCCGGTTGTTTACGTATAATTTTGTGTCCGCTAGCTTTTTTGGTGGTTTTTTTAAAAAATCTTCATAATCGATAAATCCCTTTGTTTTCGCAAGTTCGATGGCTTCAGTAACGGAACGCCTTTCAGTTGTTGATTTTTCAAGGTAATCAGCGTAGTCTTTTGTGAAGGCGTAAATTTGTTTTGTGTCTCTTTCGGCCCAAACGTTTTTTGGGTTTTTTCTCAATTTTTGATACATTTCTTCATATTTGTTTTTCTTTGCCATTATTCCTTCACCTCATATAATATTTTTGAATCAACCATAAACTTAGTAAAACTAACTTTCAATTTAAAAATAAAGGCGACAATAGCCGCCCTTATTATAACTATTAAAAAACGGATTACGCACTGCGCGCTTTAATCGTTAAGTTTTACTCAACTGTTATTGCGTTTACAGGGCATGAGCTTGCTGCATCCTCAGCGCATGATTCATCTGTTTCTGGTGTGATTACTTCTGCTTTTCCATCATCAACCATCTTGAATACACCGGGGCAAAGGCTTTCGCAAACACCGCAACCAATGCATGTGTCTTTATCAAGTGATACTTTTGCCATTAAAAACACCTCCATCTTTTTCATATGATTTATCAACCTGAGATATTATATCATAAAGTAACTCTACTAGTTTCAAAATTGACCGATCTTTAATCATAAATATCTCTATGCTATAATATCGCAAAAGAAAACACAGTGGAGGTAAATAATGGCTGAACTGGGAAAGCATTACGATCCGAAGGATATTGAAAAAAAATGGTATGAGCAATGGGAGCAATCAGGTGATTTTAAACCCATAGGCACTGGTAAGCCTTATGTAATCGTCATTCCACCTCCAAATATAACGGCAAGGCTGCATATGGGACATGCACTTAATCTGACACTGCAAGATATTTCAATACGATTCCAACGTATGATGGGAAGAGATACCCTTTGGCTTCCCGGAGAAGATCATGCAGGTATTGCAACGCAAAACGTGGTTGAGAAAAATTTAAAGGACGAGGGTAAAACAAAGGATGACCTGGGAAGAGAACAATTCATCGAAAAAACCTGGAAATGGGCTGATGAATACAGAGGATATATTCGTGATCAAATCAGGTCCATAGGGTGCTCTGTTGATTGGTCCAGAGACCGATTTACTCTAGATGAAGGATTGAATAAAGCCGTTCGAAAGGTGTTTGTTGCCCTCTATGAAAAGGGACTTATATACCGTGGTAAATACATTGTCAACTGGTGTCCCAGATGTAAAACAGTGTTATCCGATGAAGAGGTAGAACACCAGGAAGAACAATCCAACCTTTGGCATTTCAATTATCCCCTAAAAGAGGGAAAAGGTCATTTAACCATCGCCACAACAAGACCGGAGACTATGTTGGGTGATACAGCAGTAGCTGTAAATCCTTCAGATGAGCGATACAAACATCTGGTTGGTAAAACAGTAATATTGCCTATTGTCAACAAAGAAATCCCCATTATTGCCGACCAGTATGTTGACAAAGAATTTGGAACCGGTGCCGTTAAAGTTACCCCGGCGCATGATCCCAACGATTATCAGATAGGGGTTCGTCACAACCTTGAGTTCGTTGAAGTCATCGATGAAAATGCCGTTATGAATGAAAAAGCCGGAGAGTTTAAAGGACTCGGAATAAAAGAGGCAAGAAAACGAATTGTTGAGGAAATAGAAAGGCTGGGATTACTTGAAAAAATTGATGATTATTCACATTCAGTTGGCCATTGCTATCGATGTGATACGACAATAGATCCCAGATTGTCTGATCAATGGTTTGTGAAAATGGGGCCATTGGCAAAGAAATCAATCGAAGTGGTTGAAAATGATCAGGTAAGGTTTTATCCTGAAAGGTGGAAAAAGGTGTATCTGAACTGGATGTATGATGTACATGACTGGTGCATTTCCAGACAGCTTTGGTGGGGTCATGCCATACCCGTTTGGTACTGTAAAGACTGCGATGAAATCATCGTAAGTGAGACAGATCCAACGGAATGTCCTGCATGTGGTTCAAAAAATCTCAGACAGGACGAGGATGTTCTTGATACCTGGTTTTCATCTGCTCTATGGCCTTTTTCAACACTTGGATGGCCTGAAGAAACAGAAGATCTGAAAAGATATTATCCAACCGGTACACTTATTACCGGATTTGATATCATCTTTTTCTGGGTTGCGAGAATGATAACAATGGGAATGGAGTTTATGGATGAAGTGCCTTTCCACGATGTTTATATCAATCAGTTGATTCGTGATAAAAAGGGAAGAAAAATGAGTAAGTCACTGGGTAATGGCATTGATCCTATAGAAGTGGCTGAAGAGTATGGTGCTGATGCCATGCGCTTTACACTTGCCATTTTGGCCGGACAGGGAAGAGACATCAATTTAGACATCAAGAATGTTTTGAATTATAAACACTTTGCCAATAAGATATGGAATGCGTCCAGATTTTCTTTGATGAATATTGACAAAGATATTCATCAACATAATTTTGATTCGAAAGCGCTCGCATTATCTGATAAATGGATACTGTTCAAACTAAACAAAACAATCCAATCAGTGACAAAAGGTCTTGAACGATACGATTACAATCTGGCTTCCAAGTCTATATTCGAGTTCTTCTGGAACGATTTCTGCGACTGGTATATTGAATCCATCAAACCGGTTCTTTATCAATCCCAATCGATCCATCAAAAAAGAAACACTCAATTTGTTCTGCTTCAAGTATTAGATAAAAGCCTCAGATTGCTTCACCCTTTTATGCCTTATATTACCGAAGAGATTTGGCAGATGCTTCCAATCAATAAAGAAAGTGAACATCTCATGATATCAGAGTGGCCTGAAGTTGAAGAAATGGGTAAGTTTGAAGTTGATTCATCCAAATTTGAAGAACTTATGGCAGTTGTCAGGGGCATCAGAAACGTCCGCTCAGAACTACAGATCCCCCCCTCAAAGAAAATAAATATAGCCTGCATATACAAAGAAAGACAACCTTTCAGTAATGAAGAGGTCGTATACATAAACGCCTTGGCTTCTGTTGAGGAGATTAAAATGGTAACCGAAAAGCCCGCTATGAGTTCTACAGCACTGGTAAGCCCAAAACTTGATGTATATTGTCAATTATCTGGTACAATAGATTTAAATGAGGAAAAAGATAGACTCGCTAAAAAGATAAAAAAAGCAAAAACCGATGTAAAACATGCTGAAAAGAAATTATCCAACGAAAAATTCTTAAAACATGCCGATGAAGATGTCATTGAAGAGACAAAAGAAAAACACAAAGAGGCGTTGATGACTTTGGAAAGATTGCAAATTTTAATGAGTGATTTTGAGGGATGAGTGGCAAGTTAGTGATCGTTGGTACACCAATAGGTAATTTCGGTGACTGTTCCACAAGGGTTTTAGAAGCACTTAAAGAATCGAATACCATACTGGCAGAAGATACAAGAAGAACAGTTACATTATTGAATCATTTCCAGTTGGGGAAAAAGGAATTAATCTCTTTTTCCCAACAAAAAGAGCGTTTTAAAACTGAAGGCATTATCGAAAAATTAAAAGCAAACCAACAAATTGCATTAGTTTCAGATGCCGGTATGCCAACAGTTTCAGACCCAGGTTCACTGTTGATTGCAGCATGCCATGAAAATGGCATTGATATTGATGTTATACCTGGTCCAAGTGCTCTTACGGTCGCTTATGCAGCATCAGGGTTTAGCGGCCCTTTTATTTTTGAAGGATTTCTGGGGCGGGACAAAAAGCTGCGTCGATATCTGAGAACGATAAAGGAAGAAAAAAGAAATATCATATTTTATGAATCACCTTTTCGTCTTGTTAAATGTCTGAATGAAATTCTTGCCATTCTCGGAGACAGGGAAGTATTTATAGCAAGGGAAATGACAAAGATTTATCAGGAATTTTACAGAGGAAAGTGTTCTGAAGCCCTACAGCAATTTCAGGGTGAAATAAAGGGTGAAATAACGGTAATAATAAGGGGAGATGTTCAGTAATGGAAAAGTTCGAAGAACTTGAAAAATTAATGAGAAAAATATCAGCCTGGATAAAAGCGGAAGGAAGAATGGCTTTAAAAGAGGGTAAGAACGAAATAACCCCAGCGCAATTCGATGTACTTCAAAGTATCTATTGGCATGAAAACCTTACAATGACAAGTATCAGTAAACGCCTTGGTGTGGCAAAAAGTACTGTAACGGGGTTAGTCAATAAATTAAAGGACGAGAAATTGGTTGATTACAAGGTCTCGGAAGAAGACAGACGTGTAAGGCGCCTGAAGATTACTGAACATGGTGAGGAAGTCATCAAAGAAGTCATCAAGCGAAGAATAAAATTTGTTGAAAAGATGTTTTCAACCATTGACCCGTTCCTTGTTGATGAATTCAGGCAAGTACTGAGAATAGTCGTAAAAACTTGTGATGAAAGAAAAATTTAAATAAATACTTGTTAAGGAGGGCATTTATAGATGACATTAAAAGAAGGTAAGATTGTTGCAGGAGTATCTGCAAGGCATTTACACTTGTCTGAGATGGATTTGAAAGCACTTTTTGGGGAAAAAGCAGAACTCACTCCCGTAAAAGATTTGGGTCAACCCGGACAATATGCCAGTGAGGAAAAAGTAAAGGTTATCGGTCCAAAAGGGCAATTTGAATCGGTTAGAGTATTGGGACCAGTCAGAAAGGACACACAGGTTGAAGTAAGTCTTACGGATGCTTTCAAGTTGGGTGTTATTCCACCTGTAAGGGATTCAGGTGACATTGAAAACACCCCGGGAATCAAATTAGTTGGCCCAACAGGTGAAGTGAATTTGGATAAAGGGCTTATCCTTGCCAAGAGACACATTCATATGACACCTGAAGATGCTCAGAGATTTGAAGTGAAAGATAAAGATATTGTAGCTGTTTTGTGTGACACAGAGGGAAGGAAGACCATATTCCAGGACGTTTTGATTAGAGTCAGTCCAAAATATGCATTAGAATTTCATGTGGACACTGATGAAGCAAATGCCAGTTTTTTGAAAACAAGGGACGAAATTCAAATAATCAAAGAATTATAATCGAATTTACATGATGAAACAGGAGCTCTTGCGCATGAGCTCCTGTTTTTATTTGTGAGCGATGGGAGGAAGTTAAAGATTAGCAATATAAATTTATACAACAAGTACCTGCTCTTACTGGAGGAAGAAAACAAAAGACAAAATCTCATCAGATATAAAACACGGGATGAACTCATAAAAAAACACCTTGAAGATTCATTAATGCCATTTGAATCCGGCGTACTCGAACCATTGGCAGGTAACATCATGGATATTGGTTCAGGAGGTGGATTTCCCGCCATACCATTAGCTATAAGATACCACAATGCAATGTTTACGCTTGTGGAAAGCGAAAAGAGAAAGGCTCAATTTCTTCAAAAAGCCATTAGAGAACTTGGTCTTAATAACACTGAAGTCGTGAATCAACGCGTGGAAGTCTATTCAAAAGAGAAAATTGAACAATATGATTTCTGTATTATGCGCGCTTTAGCTGCCACAAGAATATGTCTGGAATACGCCGCTCCTTCCTTAAAGTTAGGTAGTAAGGTCTATCTTTACAAAGGTCCTGCATTTATGGAGGAATTAAGCGATTCTCAGAATGCAATGAAAGAACTGGGGATAGAATTTGAGAAAACCATATCCTATGAATACACTTTCTGTGGAGAAAAATTTACCCCTCTTATTGCCGTCTTCAAAAAAAGACATAAAACACTTGGAAAATATCCGCGCCGCCCCGGAATGGCAAAGAAAAACCCCTTGTAGAACTATCATGATATAATTCTGGAAAAGAATTGAAGTCTAATTATTAGAAGAAACTGAGGGAGGAAAAATTAACGTGAGATATTTTATAAAAATCATTCTTTCTGCCGTTTTAATCGTTCTTATATCCGAAATTAGTAAAAGAACTTCCTTTTGGGGAGGCTTGATTGCCTCTTTGCCCATCACTTCTTTACTTGCCATTATTTGGCTTTATATTGATACCGGTGACAAAGAAAAAGTCTCGAAACTATCAATAAATATCTTTTGGTTTGTTCTCCCCTCTCTTTTGTTTTTTATCACATTGCCTTTTTTTATTACAAAACTCGGTTGGAATGTATATTTCTCGATTGCGGTATCTTCCGGGATCACAATGTTCGGATATTATTTAATGGCAGCTTTGCTGGCGAAATACGGTATAAAAATTTAGAGGTATTTCGAATACTCAGGATTCAAAAAATTTAAAAAAGGGGGTATGCTCCCCCTTTTTTAAATTCAGTTCAACCTCTTAAAAATCCGAACTATCATCCTCCAGAGGAATCACATTTTCAGGATGAATGGAATGAGTCTGTTTTGATGCCATTTTTATTGCTGAATTTCTATTGCCTTTTTTAATTTGCAGACTTTGCTTTTGATAATTTTTACTTAATGAGTCATTATTATTCTTTTTTCTCCTATCTCCATTATTTAAGTTCCTTTGAGAGGATTTACCCGCCTCTTTTTCGGATTTAATTAATGCGTTTAGACGGATAACGATATCGTTCAGTGTTTCAGCTTGAGCACTCATCTCTTCTGATGAGGATGCCGTCTCTTCTGCATTTGCTGCGTTCTGTTGTGTGACCTGTTCCATTTGATTCATTGCTTGGTTAATTTGTCCAATTCCCTGGGACTGTTCTTTACTGGCTACGTTTATCTGGTCGATGAGATTACTCAATTCGTTTGATTGGGTGTTGATTTCCTGTAAGGCTTCCTGGACTTTTTGAGCCACATTTACACCGGATGCGGATATTTTCACATTCTTTTCAATGATGTCTGTGGTATCTTGGGCTGCCTTTGCACTCCTTTGGGCCAGGTTTCTTACCTCTTCAGCAACAACCGCAAATCCCGCTCCGGCTTCTCCGGCTCTGGCGGCTTCTACAGCTGCGTTTAATGATAGGAGATTTGTCTGGAAGGCAATGTCATCGATAACTTTGATAATCTTAGACAACTCTCCTGAAGAGTCTTTGATCTGTGTCATGGATGCCATCATTTCTTTCATTTGACTGCTGCCTTTTTCAGAAGCGCTTGAAGCACGTTGCGCTATTTCTGTAGCTCTGGAAGTGTTATCCGCTGTTTGTTGAAGCATGGAATTTGATTCATCTAATGTGGCTGAGGTCTCTTCCAGTGATGATGCTTGCTCGGAGCTACCTTCAGCCAGTTGCTGACTGGCTGATGAAAGTTCTTCTGAGGCGGAAGCCACCTGATCAGCACTTTCAAAGAGGTTATCTACGATTTGAGATATTGGCTTTTCAATGGAGTTGGCGAACAGAAAGGCGATGATAAGCACCAGTACAACGGTAACCACACTGATGATTAAAATAAGCATGGTGAGTTGATTGACACTTGCAAAGGCTTCAGATTCATCCTGTTCTGACAAGATCACCCACGTAAAGCCATCTACTTGTATTGGATTATATGCAGAAAGAACCGGGTTCCCATTATAGTCTGTAATAATATCCACCCCGGACTGACCGCTCAATGCACGTCTGACAGCTTCTGTGTTCACTGATCCGGTGGAAGGATTCTTAAATGAGGCGACCACACTGTGATTTTGAGGATCCAGGAAGGAGTCCGATCTCATCAGTTTGTCTTCCCCAACCAGATAGGTCTCTCCGGTCTCTCCCATCCCGCTTCTTTCCTGCATAATTGCATTGATACTCTCCAAGCTGATCTGATAAACCAGTACACCAATTGTTTTTCTGTCTTGATCAATCACGGACTTTGAAATAAAAGCAGCGGGTTCTTCTGAGATTGAATACCATTGAAAATCTGTAATTGCAGTATTTCTGGCTGCCTGATCGAACGCCTCCGCCAAAGGGGTGTTTCTTAATTTTCCGGTGAGGACATTTTCTCCAAAATCCTCTTCTTTTGATACGGTGTAAACTACATCACCATCAGGTGCTATTAAAAAAAGGTCGTAATAATTGTATTCTTTTACGTACAACTCAAGAAACCTTCCGTAGGATGAATTTGACGTTTTCCATGACTGGGAATTGATCCCCCCTTGTTCAAACCCCTCTTCGTAAGATTTTAGAGCATCTATCAGAGTTTGATTTTCAGAAAGAACGTTAATGTCTCCTTTTCTCTCTTCAAAGAAGGAACTGAGTTGATTGGTCTTTATCTGCTGAACGGCTTGAAGTTTATCAATGATTTGTTTTTCAATTTCATTTTTTGAATTATTCCAAGAAATCAAAGCAATCACACCAAATGGAATCAAACCAACGAGTATGAATATGGTTATCAACTTAAATTTGAGGCTAAGATTTTTCATCATTCATATCACCTGTCCCCTTTGCATTCTCAGTTTTTAAGAAATTTAATTCTTTTTCATTCAAAAGCTTTTCGATATCCAGTAGCATGATGACTTGGGAGTTTTTTTTCGCCATTCCGATTATAAAGTCATCATCTACTTCTATTCCGTATCTTGGGGTTTGCTCGATTTCACTTTCCCCAATATTCAAAACCTCTGAAACGGAATCAACGGCCAAGGCCATCTGCTTTTTTTCTCTGTTCAAATTAACTTCCAAAACGATAAATATAGTACGGTCTGTATAGACTTTTTCTTCTAGTAGGAATTTCAGTCTTAAGTCCATAAGTGGGATTATTTTTCCCCTAAGGTTGATAACGCCCTTAATAAACTTAGGCATTCTGGGTATTTGATGTATTTCAGTATATCCAATTATTTGTTCAACATTTAAAACATTGATACCATATGATTCTTTCCCCAATATAAAAGCGAGGTAGATTCCGGAATTATTAACCATATATTCACCTCCATTCATAAAAACATTTAACAAAATATTTCTTTTATAAAAAAAGTAAATATTATTCTTTGCCCAATGTCTATAAAAATATTTTAATGATATATTATATCATATATACTGTATTGATTGCATATAATAGTCTTTAAAAAAACCCCCTTATTCTAAGGGGGTTTTACCAAAAATTCATGTATTTTTATGCGAATTAAAGAAGTGAAAACTTTTAATTGGTTTTAAATAAAGAAATTTGCGCTTCCATGTTCTCAGACATGTTTTTCAAAGTTTCTACTGATTGATGTAGTTTTTCTGTTATTTTTTCCTGTCCTTCAACATATTTGTTCATATTGTTCATTTCTTCCATCACTTCAAAAACAGCTTTTCCTACGGTATCTGTTGACTCTGCCATTTCTTGCAACGATTGTGTTTGTTGTTCAACGCTTCCGGAAACATTTTCTATGTTATCCAGAACTGCTTGTACTTCTAAGAGGATGCTTTTAAACTGTTCTTGCAGATCAACCATATCTTTTGAAGCTGATTCTACCGAAGTATTTGAACTCTTCATGATTTTGTTGGTAGATTCAATACCCTTTCTGATTTCAGTTAAGTTTTCACTAATCCTTTGGGTTGAATTCTGGCTTTCCTCTGCAAGTTTTCTTATTTCATCTGCAACGACAGCAAATCCTTTACCCGCTTCTCCGGCTCTTGCTGCTTCTATAGCAGCATTTAAAGCTAACAGATTTGTCTGTTCTGCAATTGATGAGATCACTTCAACAATGTCTCCGATACTTTGAGCCTGATCAGTCAAGCCATCAATCATTTTAGCCATTACTGCTGTGTTTTCTTTAACTTTTTTCATGTCGGTTACTAACTCTTCGACAGAATGTTCACCATTCTCCGTGATTTTAACTGCTTTTTCTGTTCTTTCTTTTAGTTCTTTTGAAGATGTGGAAACGTTTTGTGCGCTACTTGCAATCTCTTCAACACCAGATGTGAGTTCTTCTGAAGAAGAAGAAATATCTTCAATTTTTCTGGAAACGCCCTCTCTTTGTTGAACAAAAGAACTGATACCTTCTTTTTGTATCATTGATGAAGCATTTAAGTCTTCAGAAAGCTCGTTTATTTTTTGGGATGATGTCTTCAACTCATCAATGGTTGTCACCAATTGGACTACAGTTTCATCAAGTACACATCCAACCTGATGAATTTCATCTGATCCGGCTGATGCAAAGCGTTTGGTTAAGTCTCCTTGCCCAAGACTTTTGACGTTTTCTTTTAATGTTTTAAGGGGTTTGAGTAAACTTTTAAGTAAAAAGAAAAGGATCAAGATGATCGCAGCGAGAAATATTAAATAATACAGCGATTGCTTTAAAAAAATGACATTTGCCTTTGCTTGGACATCATTAATATAAACACCAGTTCCGTACCACCAACCCCATGGTTTGTAACTGCTGATATATGATCTTTTTGGTTCTATCTGATTGCTATTTGAATTCAGCCAGTAATAGGTATAATAGCCCTGCCCATTTTCTTTAGCGATTTCCAGTAAATCTCTCTGCACGTAATTTCCCTCTTCATCCTGAACATCCAGGAATTTACCACGTTCGTGTCCTTGAAAGGGGATTGATACTGTATTTTCCATGGTATAACCAAAAATATAATTTTCTCCTTCAAAATGCATTTTATTAATGATTTCACCTGCCATGAATTTGGCATCTGATAATTCCATGTTTCCGCTTTCTACCTGCTGTGCGTAATAATGGATAACACCCTCAGTAAAATTGACAATGTCTTTAACACCTTTTTCTCTTTCTGATATGAGACTATTGTAGATAGTGTTATATTGTGTCCAAAGAGAAAAGGCAGAAAAGGCAATAATAAGTACCAAAACTGGCAAAATGATTTTTAAAAAGAGACTTTGCGAATACCAATTAATACTAAATTTCATAAGACCACCTCTTTAAGAAAGTTTTTTGAAATTAAACTGTAACTGATTATAACATGAGCGTATTAGTAAAACTTTTAAAAATTTAACTTTTCGAGTAACTAACTCATCGAATCATTTTTCTTACCCATCCTATAACAGATATTGGGTTCCACTCCAGGTTATTGGTTTTGTTGAAGTCTTAAAACAGATATCCAACTGTTCACTATACGCAGGTTCAGTCAAGATCAAGATGATATCTTTGTTTTGAGAGAACATTCCCTCTAACCCTTTAATGGCAATCTGATTCAGTGGAAAAGATACTATGAAAGGTTCAATTGTTCTAATGAAAAACAAATTAAATGAAAATGGTATCAAAATGCAATTTTTTACAATTGATCTGATTGACTTTCGTGAAAGCTAAAAAGAAAACGTCTTCACTATTTGATTCAGGGAGTTGTTTTCATTAGTTTACTATAATCTATAGTATAATCCTTATGAATAATCAAATAGGTTTTAAGGGACATATTAGGACAAAATGATGTTCCAACTAATAAAATGAATAAGGAGGTTTCAAGTGAAAATAGGTAAATCAGAATTTTTAGAAAAGAATCGTGACTTACTGAAAGAGCTTATACGCTCTCTTCGATCTGATTTTTCGTATGTTTCTCTACTCGGAACAGATGTAAAGGGAAAGATGTACAAAGTGATGACAACCGGAATAAATATTGGTGATTCTATGTGGTCGGAAAGAGGATTTGTCCTCAGGTTGCATGATGGAACGGGTTATTTTGAGTACTCGTTTAACGAAATTGATGAAGGGTCTGTAAATAATATTGCCGATGATATAAGAAAAAATGCAGCTCTTTTCAGAGAAAAAATGAATGAACTTGACATTGATTGTGTTGATACACCGATCCTAACAGAAGAGGAAAAGGTCCTTGATTTTGAAGATGAAGTCGATATTTTACCTGGAGACTACACAGCAGGTGAAATTGTGGCAAAATTAACTGCTTTGAAAGATAGAGCTCATAGCCTATCCGATGAGATAATTAATGTGATGACTTTGATTGAAACGGTTAACGTTCGAAAGTTGTTTTTGTCGGATAAGAAGGAGTTATCACAGTCATATAACTGGTCACAGGGTTATTTATATGTATTGGCCAGGAGAGGAAAGAAAACGAAATACAGTTTGAAGGGCTTTTCAGGATTGAAAGGACTTGAAATTCTGCATGAGATGGGAGATAAAGTAGAAGATTTAATAGAAAATGCCCGTTTGCTATTATCTGCTGAAAGAATAGAACCCGGTATTTATGATGTAGTTTGTTCTCCCAGTGTTGCCGGATTGATTGCCCATGAGGCTTTTGGACATGGTGTTGAAATGGACATGTTTGTCAAGGGGCGTGCCAAAGCCATGGAATATCTGGGTAAGGAAGTAGCTTCTGACTTAGTTACGATGTATGATGGAGCAGCAAGTGTCAGAGAAGTATCATCTTATACATTTGATGATGAAGGTAGTATGGCTCATGATACCCTAATCATTGATAAAGGTATCTTAAAAACCGGTATTTCAGATATTATTTCTGCTTCAATATTAGGTACAGAACCAACAGGAAATGGTAAAAGGGAGTCTTTCGAAAGAAAGGCTTATGCAAGAATGACCAACACTTATTTTTCTCCAGGAAAAGACAAACTTGAGGATATGATAGCATCAATCGATCACGGTTTTCTCCTTGAGGATTATTACAGCGGTATGGAAGATCCAAAAAATTGGGGGATACAATGTCTCATTGCTTATGGCAGGGAAATTAAAGATGGAAAATTTACAGGTAGAATCGTTTCACCTGTCATGATGACCGGTTATGTTCCAACCCTGTTAAAATCCATTTCAATGGTTTCAGGGGATTTTGAATTATCGGGTACCGGAGCTTGTGGAAAAGGTCACAAGGAATTAGCCAAAGTATCTGCTGGCGGACCTTACATAAAGGCAAAAGCGAGGTTAGGATAATGCTTGAAAATATAATTAAACAACTAAACATATCTGATGCCACATGTTGGAAGATCCAAGAAAGTATAGTAAAGAGTCAAGAATATTTTTTTATTAAGGATAAAACTGACGTTGGAAGGGTAAAAAAGGTCAGGGATTATGAAGTAACAATATATAAGGATTTTACTGAAGATGACATAAATTTTAGAGGAAGCTCTTCTGTAAACATCTCTCCCATGTTGAGTTTGGTGGAGATTCAAGAAGCAATAGAAGGGGCTGTTTTTGCAGCAGGTTTTGTCAAGAATCCGTGGTATCCAATTACAGAAGCTTATTCCAAAGAATTTGAAAGTAAAAAATATAACCTGGAGTCTCTTTCTAAAAAATCAGTAGCAGCGATATTTAATGCACAAACTGACGTTAATTCTTGGCTGAATTCAGTTGAATTATTTATTACAGAGAGAAAAATAAGAATAATTAATTCGAAGGGTCTGGATGTCTCTCATTCAAAATTAAAAACCTATATCGAAACAATCGTATCAGCCTCCGGTAAAGAGGAAGTGGAGCTCTATGATGAGTTTAAATTATCTTATCCCAAGGATGATTTTATAAGAACAAGAATTTCAAAATTGTTAAAAATGGTAGGAGAAAGGGCTAATGCCATTGCCACCCCTTCACTTAAAGAAATTCCAATAATCCTAACCGGTGAACCGGTAAAAGAATTTATGAGATATTATCTTCAACAGGCAAATGCCCAAATGAAATATGACAAAATCTCTGAAGTTGAACCGGGGAGTTTTATTCAGGGTGAAGAATCAGGAGATAAGATTTCACTGGATATCTTACCGGAATTGGAAGGTTCTTATTACGGTGCACCATTTGATGAGGACGGATTTGAAGTGAAACAAGAAAGGATAGTTGAGGATGGTGTACTGAAAAATTACTGGGGAGATCTTAGATATTCCCACTATCTTGGAGTACCACCGACAGGCTCAGCTGAAAATTTTAAAATTGATGCAGGGAAACTAACTTCTGAGCAGTTACGTGAAAAACCATATCTTGAAGTGAGTCATTTTTCAGCGATTGATACTGATATGGCCACAGGGGATTTTGGAGGAGAAATCCGCTTAGGCTGGTATTATGATGGTTCTAAAAGAGTTCCCGTATCAGGAGGTTCTGTAACCGGTAATATCAGAAATCTTTCTTCAATCAAATTGTCCAAAGAAGTGCATGTGGAAGGAGATTATTCAGGACCAAGTTCTATTTTATTAGAAGGGTTTAGGGTTTCTGGAGAATAGTAATCACATAAGGCTGTTGTGAATTGCTAAAGAGTACAAAGTACAGTATCAAACATCTTCTCCAGCAATTGCAAATCCATACTGGCTCTCTCAGGGTGTTCAATACATTGTTCCGGTAAAAAGGGTATATGAATAAAACCGGCTTTGGTGTTGAACCCCTTTTCTTTTATGAAATGGAGTGCTGAATACATAACATAATTACAAATGTAAGTTCCCGCTGAATATGAAATCTTCGTGGGGATCCCGGTTTCACTCAGTTTAGTCTCTATAGTTCTCAAAGGCAATGTTGACCAATATGCAACGGGACCATCTTTTTCTATGATCATGTCTTTCGGCTGTTCGCCATTGTTATCCGGTATTCTGGCATCCACCATATTGAGGGCAACTTTTTCCAAGGCGATATGTGATAGTCTGCCATTTAAACCAAAGCTGATAAGATAGTCAGGTTTTTGTTCATTGATTAATTTCGTAATCATCTTCCCTGCTTCTTTCACTGTTACCGGCAACAGAAATTTATGAAGATTAATGTTTTTATGTTTCATTGATTCATATTTTAACAGTTCCTGTGAAGGGTTTATCTGCTCATTATCAAATGGTTCAAAACCTGTTATGATAATTTTTTTCATTTTCTTCTCCTAATCTAAAGGGAATTGTTCCCTGATTTGTGTTACAGTTTCTTTGTGTATGGAGAAACTGGCTAGAGATCCGTTATTTTTGACAATGATTTTTCCGTTGGGATCGATGACCATTGAGTGGCCATTGTAGTTGCCTCCCGTCCTATTAATGCCTATTATCCATGCTTGATTCTCTATCGCTCTTGAAATCAATAAGGCTTCCCAATGATTTATTCTGGGCATCGGCCAATTTGCGGGTACGATGTAAAGAGATGGTTTTTCACCCTCACAGGAGAAAAGTTGTGGAAATCTTAGGCCAAAACAAATCACAATTCGCGTTTTAAAATCAAGTAAATCGAAGTCATTGGTTTTATTGGAAGCTTTAACATACAAATCCTCTTTTGCAAATTTGAATGTTTTTCTTTTCCGTTGTGTTGTTATCAATGTTCCTGCAGGCCCTGCTATTGAATAAGTATTGTAGATTATGTCTTGATATTCTTCAAAATATCCGAATCCTATAAACATCTTGAGCGTTAAGGCAGTGTGTTTAATCTTTTCTATACTTAGTCCAGTGACGGGTACTGCTTTGGGCAAATCATTATCAGCCGGATCAGGAAATCCTTGTAGAGAAAGCTCAGGGGTCAGGAGGATTGTTGAATCCCTTTCTTTAGCTGCTTTAGTGGCATATTTCAGGATATTTTTCAGATTTTGCTCTTCATTGTTCTGAATAATATCCTGAGTGTAAAGGCTGACGAGTATCAAGTTTTTCCTCCAATAAAAAAAGAGATCAATCCGCTTACGAATCAATCTCCTTTTGTATAATTACAAGCCGCTTGTATTATACCAAAAATGATTTCATATATCAAATTATTTCTGAATTTCTTTTCGCTTAAGTCTTTTGGTATAAAAGAGTAGCTGACTTTTTCTTTAAACTATTAAGGATAAATGCCTCTTAATCTTGTGGCCTGTGCTACCTTTTCTATGGCGTTAACATAAGCAGCGGTTCGCATGTCAACATTATACTTTTCGCCTGTCTTCACAACACCGCAGAAGGCCTTTTTCATAATTCTGTGTAAGGCGTTTCTGACATCTTCCAATTCCCAGAAGAACCACTGAAGACTTTGAACCCATTCAAAGTATGAAACCGTAACACCACCTGCGTTCGCAACAAAGTCTGGAACGATTATGCATCCTTTTTCTGTCAGTATGTCTTCTCCTTCAGGATCGATAGGGCCGTTTGCAGCTTCAACGATGATTCTCGCTCTGACTTTATCTGCATTTTCAGCTGTTATTACATCTTCCAGTGCTGCAGGGATAAGCATATCAACGTCAAGTTCAAGAAGCTCCTCGTTTGTTATCTTTTTATCGGCTCCAGTGTAGCCTTCCAAAGAACCGTTTTCCTGTAAATATTCCATCATTTCGTCAGTGTTTAAGCCGTTAGAACTGAAATATCCACCAGAAATGTCACTTACTGCAATGATTTTTGCGTTCAACTCATCATTAATAAGTGTGGCAGCGTAGCTTCCTACATTTCCAAATCCTTGTATAGCAACTGTAACATCTTTCATTTCTTTGTTATAAGTTCCCTTTTCATTTAAGTATTTTACTACTTCTTCTGCACAAATTCTGACACCTCTACCTGTTGCCTCAGTTCTTCCAACTGAACCGCCTATTTCAAGAGGTTTTCCTGTTACAACACCGAGTACGGAATGTCCAACATTCATACTG
The DNA here is from genome assembly GCA_964604305.1 of uncultured Thermotogaceae bacterium. Classification (GTDB taxonomy): domain Bacteria; phylum Thermotogota; class Thermotogae; order MWEM01; family MWEM01; genus JASUTC01. The sequence continues at coordinate 42,560 of CAZRYM010000003.1, forward strand.
TATGTATCCATGTACCATGCCATAATCTGACCGTTTGTGTTGACATCCGGCGCTGGAATGTCTTTATTTTCTCCAATAATAACCTGTATTTCAGAGAAAAACCTTCTGGAAAGTCTTTCAATTTCTGTTTGAGAAAGAAGAGTGGGATCAACTTGAACGCCACCTTTTCCTCCACCATAGGGAATACCTACAACAGCTGCTTTCCATGTCATCCAGAAAGCAAGTGCTTTAACTTCATCAAGTGATACATTTTGATGATATCTGATGCCACCTTTAGCCGGTCCAAGTGCTATGTTATGTTGTACCCTGTGTCCTGTAAATACTCTTGCGGATCCATCATCCATTCTGACTGGAAAATTTACAGTCAATTCTCTTTTTGGTTTTGAAAGAACCTCTCTCATACTGGAATCAAGGTTCATTACTTCAGCTGCTTTTGTAAACTGTTTTACTGCATTTTCATATAGGCTCAATTCTGTTCCCTCCTCTAATCTATTGTCGGTTCTTAACTCTTACACTTCTATTTAAACATATGTTATTTATTTCGCAAAGTGGATAAATAAGTAATTTGGTTTGATTTTGTATGATTAGAGCTTAAAAACTGTTGATTACTCTTTTTATCTGAACTATGTTATCTCTTATAAGGAAATTGACACTTTGTGTTTTTTATGGTAACATATGTTACGTAACACATGTAATTAGAGGAGAAGAGAAAATGGCACCAAAACGAAAATATAATCGTCGAGATATTTTAAATTCTGCTTTGGCAATTTTAAAAATAAAGGGAAAATCAGCTTTATCTGCCAGGAATATTGCCCATGAAATGGGCTGTTCAACTCATCCGATTTATTCTGAATTTAAATCCTTGAAGGTGTTAAGAAAAGCTTTATTTGAATATGCTTATGACTTTTTCATAGATACAATCACTACAGAAAACGCCCCGGAAAATTTTTTGGATATCGGAGTCAATTATGTTAAATTTTCCAGAAAGGAAAAAAATATCTTTTTGTTTATTTTTATGAATAAAGACTTTAAAATGGATATGATAAATTTCGAGAAAGTTGACGAAAAGATTATTAAATTTATAAGAAAAGATGAATATGTGCAGAAAAATGCAGTGCAAGCTTATAATATTATTTTTTATAACCTTTGGATTTTTACTCATGGATTGGCAACATTGTTTTGGGAATCAGAAACAGATTATGGTGAAGAAAATATAAGAAAGACGTTAAAAACAACAGGTAAAATAATCATTCAAGGGCTTACAAAAAAAGAAAGTTAAAAAATACAGATACCATTGGAGGTGCTGATATGTTAGAGACCATACTGGAAGTTAAGAACCTGAAAAAGTATTATCCTACAGTTAAAGCGGTTGATGATATCAGTTTTAGTATTGAGAAAGGAACTGTTTTTACATTATTAGGTCCTAATGGAGCAGGTAAAACGACAACGTTGGAAATAATCGAAGGAATAAAAAAATCAGATGATGGGAAAATCATATTTTTTGGAGAGGAAATGAAACACGTTTCAGAAGAAGCCAAACAGAAGATCGGTGTTTCACTGCAATCCACAAATTTCATACCTCATTTAAAGGTGAAAGAGGTTTTTGAACTTTTTGCCTCATTTTTTAAAAAGAATATCCCTGTTGAGGAGGTTATAGGGTTTGTTTCTTTGGAAGAAAAGAGAACAGATCTAGTTGAAAAACTATCAGGTGGCCAAAAGCAAAGAGTTGCCATTGGATGTGCACTAATCAACGATCCCGATATGGTCTTTTTGGACGAACCTACCACAGGGCTTGATCCACAAGCCAGGAGAAACATTTGGGGTATAATTGAACACCTGAGAAATAAGGGTAAAACTGTATTTTTAACCACACATTACATGGAAGAAGCGCAGAAATTATCTGATATGGTTTGTATCATGGATCACGGTAAGATTATTGCTATCGATACTCCTGCCGGTCACATAAAAAAATTGGGAGAACTAAATTATGTTGAGTTTGCTGGTGATTTAGAGACATCAGACGTAGAGGAAATGAACTCATGGGATGTTGAGGAAGTGGAAATTGAAGGGGAAAAGGTTATCATACCGACAAAATCACTACACCAGGTGCTTGAAAAACTCCTTTCGTGGGCAAAAAGTAAAGATTTTGATCTAAATGATATCAGTGTCAGACAGCCAAATCTTGAAGATGTCTTCCTCTCTCTTACCGGAAGGAGGCTAAGAGACTGATGAAGAATCAACTGTTCATAAGTCTTCTTAAAAGTGGACTCAGGGAAAAGGAGACCATTTTTTGGATCTTACTCTTCCCGCTTATCATCTTTACTATAATGGTTCTCATCTTTTCTAATATGACCGGTGAGGATCTTAATTTTAAGATGGCAGTTATTGATAATTCAGGTACAGGTATGGGGAGTTCAATCATTAATCAGGTTTTTGAGGGAATTAGTCAACCACAATCTCCTGGAGATGATCCCCTTTATTCCATTGTGGATGTTAAAAATAAAGAAGAAGCACTTATACTTCTAAAGGAACAACATATCGATATCATTGTTGAGATACCTGAAGATTTTAATCAAAAATTTAGTCAGGTTATCTTCTTTTCAAAAATTTCGTCTATCTCTGCTGAAGACAAACCCCATATTAATGTTGAAAGAGTACCCATGAGAAATCTGTCAAAATTAGCCGCTGATATCATGGAACAGATTTTAGCAGAAGTTAATCTTGAAGCTGCAAAAAGGATGAATGTAACTATTCCGGAAGCCAGTGTTGCTACTGACATTGTTGGACAGACACAGGAGTTTAATTATGCCGATTACTTTTTTGCCGGTATTTTGATCATGGGATTTTTCAGTACAGGTTTTTTTAATATGGGCATCAATATGACCTACTTTAGAAAAAAAGGTATTTTCAAACGCTTAGCCTGTACACCGATTAAAAACAGCACACTTATAAATGCTACTATCCTTTCAAATCTTGTTTTTATGCTCATGTCATTTTTAGTTTTACTGATTTATGCGAAATTATTTTATAAAGTGACTTGGGCTATCTTTTATCCGGAATCCATTCTATTTATGCTTATCAGCGCCATTCTTTCCCTCGCATTCGGGATTTTTCTTGGTTCGGTTTCAAAGACACCCAATTCTGCTTCGGGGTTGGCAAACCTCTTATTCTTTCCCATGCAGTTTTTAGGGGGACTGTACTTTCCTGTTTTTGACTTGTCTCCAGCCGTAAGATGGTTTGTCTATATCAACCCTATTACATATCTAGCAGCCGGAATAAGACAGTCCATGGGTCTTATGGATGCCCCATTGCCTTATTTTACATTGTTTTTAGTTCCGATCATTTGGATCGTTGTGCTTTTGTTGATATCTGTCAAAATATTTAAATGGGATGGGGGAGAGATCGCATGAAAATTACTTTAGGTATTCTAAAAGCACTTATTAAAAGCAGGATCAGGGATAAGGAAGCTCTATTCTGGACGTTGGCTTTTCCCCTAATGTTTTTGGTCATATTTGGCCTTGCCTTTGGAGGTAGTTCTACTTCGTCCGTGTCATCAGAAGATGAAGAAATGCGGTATGCCATATACTTGAGTGAGGAAATTGATGATGAGACTGAATCGAATATTATTAAAACTTCTGAAAGTATGGGTCTCAAACCCCTTCTCGTATATTCGGTATCGAATTTAAAGGATAGTGTAGAGAAAGCTTATGATGGTGTGGAATTTGGTATTTCTCTCACTGATAACGAGGGGGTCTGGGAAGTTCATGCCTATTTTAATGCCGGTGCTATGAACAAAATGCAGTTTTATCAGTCGATTGTTAGCAATTTTGTGACTGAGTTTAGAAAAACCACAGCCGGTTTTGAAAATATTATTACTGTGAAAACGGTTGACCGTGAATTTACTGTGGAACCTGTTACAAACACCGGTTATATCCTTTCGGGCGTTATTGCCGTTTCCATTTCTCTATCTGGAATAACGGCATTAATCATTAGTTTTGGATATTACAGAAAACAAGACATCATAAAACGATTAATCGCCACGCCCTTAAAGGGGTCGCAATTTTTAGCCGCAGATATCATTAACAATTTATTGGTATCTATCGTTACAATTCTAATTATTATGTTATTCGCACGCCTGTTGTTTCAGGTGACGTTTAACATGAATATATTGTATTTTATCATCACCTATTTTTCTTCTATGTTCTTAATGATGGGTTTGGGAGGGCTTTTTTTATTACTTTTCAGAGAACCAAATGCCGCAATGAATGCGGCAAATGTGTTTTCAACCATCATGATGTTTTTTGCGGGGGTCTATTTCCCATTAGAGCTGATGCCAAAGTGGTTACAAAGATTTGGTTACATGTTACCCATGACGTACGTTGCCGAGAATCTAAGATTTTCTTTAGGTCAGGATTATATGCAACTATCAAGATTTTGGACCATCAATATAGTCTTTATCATTATAGCCGGAATAGCAATACCGTTGATGGGAAAAACCATATTCAAATTGGAACAACAATAACTCTGTAAAACTTGTTTTTTAAAGGAAAATGCTGCATAATGAAATATCAATAATTAAGTAGTTCAAATACGTCTATTATTTTGTATACCAACACTAACAGACTTAAAATTGATTTTAAACAGCATAGACTTTTAAAAAAGGAGATGTTTATGAATAAGATCAAATTCGATGGTTATAGCTTTTACGATATTTTCACTTCAGGTGCTCTAACTTTGTTAGGCCATCAGGAGGAATTAAATAAAATAAATGTATTTCCCGTTGCTGATGGAGATACGGGTACTAACCTCGGATCCACTATGCGATCCATACTTGAAATGTCCAGAAGAGATGAATCCATATCTGAAGCGGCAAAATCAATAGCAGATGCAGCACTGATTGGTGCAAGAGGTAATTCCGGTGCAATATTTGCCCAATATTTTCATGGAATAAGAGAGTTTATCGGTGATAAAAAGAACTTGACCGTTGAGGAAATGATAGATGCCTTTGCCCATGCAGTAGAATATGCCTACAAAGCCGTAATGGAACCCGTTGAAGGAACAATTCTGACAGTAATAAAGGTATGGTCTCGTACCATGTCAGATGAATTTGGGAAAATGCGCACTTTTATTGAGACATTTTTTAATGCTTATGATCGTTCACTTGAAGCATTAGACCATACAAAAGAACAACTTGATATTCTGAAAAGGTCAAATGTCGTTGATGCGGGAGGAAAAGGCTTTTTAATTTTCCTGGAGGGGATCAGAAGTTATTTACAAACCGGCAAAAAGCCTAAAATAGAAACAATCCCCGATAATGTGGATGGGATTGGTTATGAAGAGACCCATAATTTTGATGAAACCATTACCAATCGATATTGCACTGAAGCTCTATTGAATTTAGATGAAGAAAATGTGGAAAAGATAAAGGAGATAGCCGCTTCCTTTGGTGACTCAGTTGTTATCGCAAATAGTACAGAAAAAATGCGTGTTCACGTTCATACAGATAATCCTGCGGATTTCTTTTTCAAAATTAAAGATTATGGAGATATTATTCAGCAAAAAGTAGACGATATGCAGATGCAATACCAGATCAGTAATCATCGAAAATACGATATTGCACTCGTTACTGATTCGTCTTGTGATCTTCCGGAAGAAATTTTGGATAAGTATCAAATTCAGATGGTCCCATTGCAATTGAATTTCGGACCAACAGGTTATCTTGACAAAGTCACCATTAGACCCGAGCACTTTTACAAGATGCTGGCAAAAACTAAATTTTATCCAACCAGTTCCCAGCCTAATATCAGAACCTTTCAGAATTTATACTCCTTTTTAATGAGCCATTACGATAAGATGATTGCGATTCATATTTCATCTCGTCTAAGTGGCACGTTTAATCTAAGTCAAACAGCCGCCGAAAGATTTCTGATGAAAAATAAAAGTACGGCAGTCATCGATTCGAAACAAAATTCAGGGGCTCAAGCCCTAATTGTAGCGGAGACGGCTGAAATGATTGATAAAGGTATGGAATTTGAGGAGATCGTGGATGAAATTAACAGAATCATTCCAAAATCTAAGATTTTAGTCAGTGTGAAGTCTTTGAATGGAATGGTGCGTGGCGGGAGGGTTAGTCCGATGAAAGGCATGATCGCCAAGCTGATTAACCTTAAACCGGTTATTTCCTTGGATCATGAGGGAAATTCAGAATTATATGGTAAGGGCTTTAGTGATAAGGGAAACAGAAAACTCATTTTTAAATTGTTTGAAGAGGCACAACAGAAACCCGGGATAAAGAGATATTGTATTACCCACGCCAACAATCTGAAAGAAGCAAAACTCTTCGAGGAAATCGCAACGAAAATAAGCGGTAAAAAGGCAGATTTCATTTACAACCTCTCTCCGGTTATTGGGGCACATTCAGGTACAGGCGCCGTCAGTCTTTCGTATATAACCAATTGAGGTGTTTGAGATGATCTATCAGATTTTATTTTCTTTCATTTTTATTTGGGTTTATATGTCACTTGTTTATTTAATTGCCATAAAAAAAGATGATTTATCCATTATTGATATTGCTTATGGTCCTGGATTTGTTGTAGCGGGAATTGCTCAGATGTTTTTTGCAAAAGGGATAGGCTCTCATTTTATCTTGAGTTTTGTCCTGATTTCCTTTTGGGCTTTGAGGCTTGCTTTGCAAATTGGTGTTAGAAAAATCGGTAAAGGCGAAGATTACAGATATACAAAGATGCGAGAAGATTTTGGTAGCAAATGGAAATTGATAAGTTATATCAAAATTTTTCTCTTTCAAGGGTTGCTTATCTTAATTATTGAGTCTCCATTGTTCATTACTTCATTAGAATCAGAAAAGACCCTCGGTATCTTGGCTTATATTGGTATTATACTTTGGATATGGGGTTTTTTTTGGGAAACCATTGGCGATATTCAAAAGTATAATTTCAAAAAGGCAGGCAATAAAGGTATCATTCAAACCGGTTTATGGAGATACACTCGACATCCTAATTATTTCGGTGAGATTACCATGTGGTGGGCCATTTTTCTGATTGTATTAGAAGTGCCATTTGGATGGCTTGGAATCATAAGCCCTATATTGATTACCACCTTACTCATTACTTTCAGTGGCATCCCCTTACTGGAGAAAAAATACGAGGATGATCCTGAGTTTATGCGATACAAAAAGAAGACCAGTGTTTTAATTCCGTGGTTTCCAAAGAAAGGAGAATGATCATGAATTCAATATATGATATTAAATTTGACGATGCTTTTGGATTTGAAAGAGATTTGTCAGAGTATGAAGGTAAGGTAATGATGATAGTAAACACTGCCAGTAAATGTGGTTTTACACCACAATATGATGGACTTGAAAAACTTTACGAGCAGTATAAAGAGCGGGGATTTGTCGTGTTGGGATTTCCCTGTAATCAGTTTAAAAATCAGGAGCCCGGTTCAAATGAAGAAATACAAGAGTTTTGCAAGGTCAACTATGGTGTGACATTCCCGGTTTTTGCAAAAGTTGATGTAAACGGGAAGGACACTCACCCTCTCTTTGAACATCTCAAAGAAAAAGCAAGAGGCTTGGGAGGAACAAAGGCGGTTAAGTGGAATTTCACCAAATTTCTTGTAGATCGTGAGGGTAATGTAGTGAAGCGATTCGCCCCTTCCACACCTCCTGAAAAATGTGTGGATGATATTGAAAAGTTTCTTTGAGTAAGAGAAGGGTGATCAACATATGCCACTTCGTTTGATAGAGGCGTTTTATGAGGGTGAACAGGGAGATTTGGCCAATCAAATCCGAGAGGATTTGGGAATTGAGAATATTCAAGAATACACCATCGGAGACAAATGTATGCTTAGAATATTGATTAATTCCAAAGATTCACAAAAATTGATTGACGTTCTTGAAACCCGTTTAAAGAATGAAAAGGATTTTGGTATAGTCATCATTCCTGCGGAGGGTTCTGTTCCAAAATTAGAAGAGCCTGAACAAGGTGATGAGGATAAACAACAAGAAGAAGTCCCGGTATGGAAACAACCTTTTCGTAAGGGAACCAATATAAGTCGAGAGGAACTCTATACAGATATTTCGGATACAGTCTCGCTTTCGCCAATTCAACTGATCATGGTAATTTTATCGGCAATTGTGGCTGCTATTGCTTTGGTCAGAGACAGTTCCATTGTTTTAATCGGTGCTATGGTTATTGCTCCGATGTTGGGTCCAAATGTGGCCATGTCTTTTTCAATTTGCCTGGGAGACTACGAACTTTTATGGAAGTCACTTAAAGCCAATCTGTTGAGAATATTTGCTGCTTTTATCTTTTCATTAATATTAGGCTTGTTTATTGATTTGTCTTCGTTGAGCACTGAAATTCTCAATCGAACCGTATTGCATTTTTCAGATATTCTTTTGGCTTTATCTGCAGGTATTGCCGCTGCACTTTCATACACTACTGCTATTTCTGAGGGATTTATAGGTGTTATGGTTGCAGTGGCATTGATACCGCCATTAACCGCTTCCGGTTTATTATTTTCTTCGGGTTATTTTGAATACGGGGTATCTGCTTTTTTGCTTTTTGTGCTGAATATCGTTTGTATTAATTTTGCCTCTATGATCACCTTTTTCCTGCAAGGGGTTCGACCAAAAAAATGGTGGGAGCAGGAAAAGGCTAATGGAGCCCTCAAAAAGGCCTTTTTACTTTGGGGAATCATGTTGGCAATCCTGGCGTTAATCGTAATCTTTTTTTTCTGATCTATTTCTTTCTGATAATAATTGAACCCCAATTGGGATGTAATTTCATAGTCATTTTACCTTGGTTAAAATCAGGTTTTTCCATGTTTAGGACGTCTTCCTGAAGATCATCTTCCAAATGAAAATGATATAAAAATTCATCGTTTGACGCATTAATACCTACATATGCAATTTCGTTTTCCGTTTCTCTTTTAAAGATAAAATGATTGTGATCTAAATAAATTTGAGAGTAATCACCGTTGTTCAAACTTTTATAGGTCATTCTAAGATCATTTAACTTTTTTATGAGAGTCGGTAGATCATTGAAATCCGTTTCTCTTTTGATTTTCTCCAGATCAAAAACCGGACGTAACTCAATATCACTGTACTGTGTTCTTTTTCCCTCTATAGCCCATTCGCTTCCATAGTATACTGATGGAATACCCGGTATTGTATAGAGTAAAATATGTAAAGGGAAAAGATCAACGGTGTTGGTTAATTTGCTCCTAATCCTGTCTACATCGTGGTTGTCGAGGAAGTTATACAGGTGTTCTTGTTTATAGATACCATTAGATCCAAATTGTCTATTGATTGAATAGGCAATTTCAAAGAAGTTTCTATCATTAAAGCTTGAAAAAAGGCCTTTATAACACTCATAATTCGTTACAGAGTGTAGTTTAGCATGATTTATCCATCTATTGTAATCTCCATGAATAATTTCTCCCATCAACCAAAAGTCATCTTTAACATCCTCTGTGAAAGATCTTAGATTTTTCAGAAAATCTAAATCAAGACAGTCAGCAGCATCCAGTCTTAAACCATCAATCACAAATTCATCAATCCAAAATTTGATGGCTTGAAACAGGTGATTTTGTACATCATCCGATTTCAGATTAAGCTTAACTAATTCTTCGTGGTTTTCCCATGTGTTATAAGAAAAACCATCGTGATGATTGTTCTCTGACATAAAATTAAGGCCTTCAAACCAATCAATATATTGAGACTGTTCCTTTTTTTCCATAATATCCTTGAATGCAAAGAAATTTCTTCCAACATGATTGAATACCCCATCCAGTATTACTTTTATGCCTTTATTATGAGCTTGCTGTGCCAATATTTTTAAATCGTGATTGGTACCCAATCTTCTGTCCACCTGAAAATAGTCAGTAGTATCATATCCATGACTATCAGATTCAAAAACCGGCCCAAGATATAATCCTCTGAACCCTAATTGTTGTATATAATCAAGATGTTCAGTAATCTTTTGCAACGGATTTTCTGATTTCCCAATCAAATCCCCACAAAAACCCAAGGGATAGATGTGATAAAAAGGGGTTTTCTTATACCATTTTGTTTGTGTCATTTTGCCTCCTTGCTGTTTTTATACCTATCGGTATAGTCAGTGTAAAAAAATTTATGAGTAAATTCCGTGCATAAACTGATGTGAAGCTGAAAATACTTGATCGTCATCCAATTCGACTTCTTCATTCATCCACATCCCGATATAACTGTTGATAAATCCGAGAAAAGTTATTGCGTTTCGCTTTTCTTTCCTTTTCATATTTCCGTGGTCTTCTGAAGCAAGTTTGAAAAGCTGTTCAAGCATAAGATACTGTTCTTTCATATACTTTTGAGATATTTTCGAAAATTGGCTTTGTGGCGGGGCGAAATATAAGTTTAACAATAGTCGGTAAAAATATCTGTTATTTGCTGCAAATTTAAAATATGCCCTGACTGTTTTATTAATCGTAAGGGGTAAATCTCCACTATATTGGGCAGCATTCGATATAATTTTTACAAGCCTTTTGGAGTACTCGGTCATTATCTCTGTCAGTAGACCTGTTTTACTTCCAAAATAATGGTAAAGGGTTGGCTTGGTTATACCCGAAGCTTCGCAAATTTGCTGAACACCTATATTCTCATATCCTTTCATCGCAAAAGCTTCCAGTGCTTTTTCCATAATCGTTTCATTTGTACTCATTTCATCACCAAGGAGAGTATACCATACGGTATAATCAAAGTCAAGGGTTTTCACTTTTTGGGATGAAATTAGTGTTCTTCTTCACCGGTAAATGCCTTTAAAGACTCCATTAATTTTGATGTGATTCGACCTATTTTATATTTCTTTTTTCCCAATGACCTAATGGGGGCTATGCCGGCGCTAGTATGAGTTAAAAACAACTCATCCGATTCAAACAATTCCTTCTCTTCTACAAGTCTTTGTTGACATTGGATTTGACATTTTTCAGCCAGTTCAATTACTACTTCTCTTGTTATACCTGATAGAATTCCTGTTTCCATGCAAGGTGTTATCAAAACATTGTTTTTTACAGCAAAGATGTTGGAGAAGGTTCCTTCAGCTACATAGCCTTCTCTGTTGAGCATGATGTAATCATAGAGTTTTTGAGGTTTTCTGATTCTGGAAAGAAAGACATCAAGGGCTGCAGTTGTTTTAATAGCTGTTCCGTTATGCATAAACGCCTGCCTTCTTATCTCTGAAATATCTGTCAGTACCCCTGCTGAATATATTTTTGCATCGATCAAGGGAAAGCTCTTTATTTGGATGATCAAATCGGGATTTGATGTCAAATAGATTCTGATATAAGATTCATCTAAATTGTTGATATCAATACCTTCTTTGATAATCTGTTCCACTTCTTGAAAAGTATTGTTCAGTTCAATTTTCATGGCATTAGCTGAGTTCTTTAGCCTTTCGTAATGCCTTTTGAATTTAAATAATCGGCCTTTATACGTTCTGATGGTTTCGTAGACAACCCGAGCGCTTGTAAACCCAGGGTTATTGATGGATATGGTTGCCATATCTTCTTCTATCCAATGTCCGTTAATGTATACCTTCAATGCTTGATTTCACCTCATCAGGTTCTGAATTTTGTGATATGTGAACAATTTTCACTTTAAGCCTCTCACCTTCATTATAGAGTTTACCATTTAAGGGAGAGATATGTTTTAAATAATATTCATCGTGTCCTATTAGCGCTTCATTAGTGGTATTTTCTACAATAATCTCCCTAATTTTCCCTATGTGGTTATTACGAACATCTACTGAAATTCTCTTTGCTATAGAATCCATCGTTGAGGCACGATTTTTCTTTGTGGTCCCATCGATCTGATTTTTAAATGAAGCAGCCGGTGTACCTTTTTTCATTGAATAACGGAAAATGTGGGTTTTTAAAGGTTTGATTCTTTTTATTAAAACAAGACTATCTTCAAAATCCAACCGAGTTTCTCCCGGGAATCCAACGATTATATCACAGGATATTGAAAAAAGAGGGTCGATTTTTCTTAGTTTTTCAACTGCTTCAATAACTTTAACATTATCGTATTTTCTGTTCATTTTTTTTAGTATATTATTTGAACCACTTTGAATGGATAAATGAAGATGATGGCAATATCTTTTGGATTTTAACTGTTCACACAATTCATCGGAAATATCTTCGGGATTCAGGGAGCTGAGTCTTATTCTAAAAGAGTCATCGACTTCGCAGTTGATTTTTTTAAGCAATCCTGAAAGGTTCAATCCATTCCACTCGTAAGCACCCAAGTTAATACCCGTCAGAATAAACTCTTGACATGTTTTTTCTCCAATGGCCTTTATTTCTGAGATAATTAAACCAGGGTCCTTTGAAACGGATTTAGTCCCCCTGACATGATATATCTTACAGTAAGAGCATGTGTTGTTGCAACCTTCCTGTATCATGATGTTTTGTCTGGTTTTATATCCAGAGTTGTTCAAAAAGCAAGTCAGTTCATCATGACGAAGCCAGTATGCTTTATCTATTTCTTGTATGGAATCAGGTATAGTTTGTTCAGATTGGATTTTGTTTACAATTTCAACTATATCCTTTTTTTCACCATTTCCAAAATGATAATCTGCTATAGTCCTCTTCTCAGGTTGCATGGCTTGAATACTGCAACCCATTGCTATGGTTCTTGCGTTTGGAGCTACTTTCTTTGCCCTTCTTATCATTTGCCTGGATTTTCTGTCAGCTTCATTTGTAACGGTACAGGTATTGATAATAACATAATCTGATTCAGGTGAAAGTGGTTCAACAACATACCCTTCATTTATAAGACACTGGGTCATAAAGTCAGTTTCGTACTGATTGACTTTACAACCCAGTGTTATGAAACTGCATTTCAATATTTTATTCAATTTATTCTTTCATTCCTCCGTTTTTACATCTTCCTCTTCCAATTCTTTCAGCACACCTAACAATATTCTGGAACGATTTACGAGACCTGTTAATCGCTCTTCTTCATCTACAACACATAATGAGAAAAATTTATGGCGGATTAGCAAATCAGATGCATGTAACAAGGTGTCATTTTCTTTCACTGAAATGACAGATTTGGCCATGTATTTGCTGATAGGTTCATCTTTTATAAGGTAAAGCTTTTTTTTCAGTTGATTGGTATCGGGTATGAACGAAGCAGACTGTAGCATACCAAAATAAGAGGGGATTACTGCATTAACCACGTCATTCTCACTGATATAGCCTAATATTCGCATTTCATCATCCACAACAGGCATTCCTGTTCTGATGTGATTTGCGCATAATCTGATAAATCTTTCTACAGTCTCATCTTCAAATATCGCAGATATATCCCTTATCATAATGTCCCCAACTTTCATATTATCACCTCAATCCAGTTTCTCTACTTTAATGTTTTCGAGATTATTTTGAATATCTGAAAGTGAAGGCATCTCTTTTTTTAAGTAATTGGTTTTTGCCAACGCCGCTGCCATTCCAAATTTCGCTCTTTCCAGAAGTGAATTTTCAGTTGATAAATAATCATAGACCATTGCTGCTACATATGCATCCCCTGTTCCCAATAAATGAGATTCATCCAGTTCACCATCTTTTACAGTCAAGATCCAAGCCCCATCCTGTGTAAAGATCAAATCATGTTTGAATTGATAGGAGATAACTACAAGCTCTGCACCATAACTGATGATTTCTTTACCGGCTTCTATATATTCATTTAGGCTTTCCACTTCCTTACCCAAAATCTTGTTGGTGCTTCTCATATCCGGTCTAACAACTTCCGGGCAACATTTTTTAACAGTATTGGTAAGTAATTGTCCCCTGGCCTCAAGATAGACTTTATTGCCATTTTCTTTTGCCTTTTCCGTTAATATAGAATATGTGTCAAGTGGTACTCCAACGGGAACTGATCCCGAAATAACTGTTATTTTTGTCCTTGATACAACAGTGTTAAACAGTTTCATGAAGTGAAGGAGATCCGGTTCCTGAACAACCGGTCCGGGAGCGTTTATTTCAGTTATGTAATGATTGATTTCATCCAGTATTGAAATATTTTCTCTGCTTTCACCATCTATGTGAATGAAATTTAAGGTTACCTTTGGATATCTTTTCCTGAGTTCCTCTGAAATGATCCTTCCGGTATATCCTCCAAGGAAGCCCATGGCGATGCTAGGTGTTCCATTTAACTCGCACAGCATCATGGAAACGTTTATTCCTTTTCCTCCGGGATCGCTTATTAATTTTTCTCTTTCAAATATGCGATGAAGTGTATTTAATTCAAAATGAGGTATTATGATCTCCCTATCCAATGCCGGATTCATTGTGATCGTTAAAACTTCCATCTTCCCATCTCCTCTCTCAAATGAAACGTGAATGTTCCCTTATGTTTCAAGTGTTATTTCCACCTGATCTCCTTCGTTCAATAAATCCATGAAGGCGGCTTTTTTTTCGTTTACGGTGATATTAAAACTTTTTAGACTGTTGGAATCGATATCCATTAACCCAAAAAGGTCTATGACCTTGGGATTTTCTTCAATAAATTCAATGTCAACAATGGCACCATGATAGAGAACACTATCTGGTTCAGCTTTTACCCCATCGACTGATATTTTTAAGGATGTGACGGGAATTTTCATTTCCTTTGCATTGACTAAGACTTTACAGTGTTTTTGATCAATGCTTTTTGTTAGCCTGCTGACAGTTGGTGTCAATGATCTCTCTTTTATGAGAATGTTGTCACCTGAGATGATCTGATCACTTAACTCAAGTTTTCTGTCTCCTCTAAAGATTTCTGATTCTTTGACTTTGAGTGCTTGCCCTTTACCATTAACAACAATATTTATAAGCTCTTCTTTCTTCTTTGACATTTTCTCGAGAATATAGGCAACTGTACAATAACTCAACGAATTGATTATATCGCCATCTTTTATCTGTACGTCATTACTGCATATTTCACCGTTCACCTTAGCTTGAGGTAAAAAATCAAAGCTTTCACCGTTTACTGTACAGGATATGGGGTGGAGGATTTCTGATAAATAGGTTTCCGGACTTTTACCCACTTTTCCGGGCATGAATTCGATAATATCTCCATGCTGAAGCCTTGAATGAATTCCACCCTTTTCACCATTGATAATAATGTCCGCAGTCTTACCAGGTGTTCCTTTGAGTATTTTTAATTCTCCGTTAAAATCAAATGTTATGGCGGGTCCGGGTTTTCCAACTATTTCATCTACCCTGTATCCAATTTGTAATAGGGCTTGCATGACTGTGTTTTTTGAATCCATTCCCATCAAATCAACCGGTTTTTCGTTTACCATAACTCTAACAAAGACACTTCCTGTATTGGTGTCTACGCTGTTGGCAATACTAACGGGGGTAATATATTCACTTCCTGCCAAAGTTTTCGTTTTGTCATGAACGTTTTGTAGATTTTCTATGCTTTTTAGGGCGACACGATTTTTAGGAAGCTCCAATTTTTGAGCTAATAATTCAGTAAAGAAAGGAGCGCGTGCTCCTCCCCCAACTACCATGACAGCAACGGGAGACTTTCCATTTAGGTTAAAGACTTCTTCAGAAATTTTCGAGGTGATTTCATCGATGACGGGTTTTATCACCGCGTAAAATTTTTCTTTGGTTATATTGATTGGGGTATCAAGTATGTCTTTGACTTCGATTTCTTCCTGTTGGCAGTCACTTAAGGTCCTTTTGACCTTTTCTCCGGTATTAAAATCTATGAGGTACTCTTCACAAAGTCGTTCTGTGATTTCATCCCCCGCCATAGGTACCATGCCATAGGCGATTACGGTACCATCTCTCGATATGGCTATATCACTTGTTCCTGCTCCCACATCAATAAGAGCGATATTTAACTTCCTCAAATCAGGGGGTACAACCAGATTCATGGCAGCTATTGGTTCAAGAGTGATATGTTCAGGAGTTAAGTTGGACAACTCCAGTACGTTCATCATTGCATTTACGATATATGCAGGTAGAAATGCGGAAATGACCTTTACAGAAATCTTTCTGCCTCTTTGTCCTTCAAGATTTTTAATCCATTCATCATCAAGTGAATAATAAAGAACCGAATAACCCACACAGTACATTTCTTTTCCATCTGTTTCAAGCGACTCTATTGACTTGTTAATGGCTTCCATTTCCAGTATTCTGACCGTGTCTTTAGCAATCGCATGCTCGTTTGTGACATCCATCCAGGATTCTCCTATTGATGTCTTTAAAAACCTTCCGGCAAGCGCTACAGATGCTTTGTCAATCTTTATGTCATTTTTTTCTTTTAGCGAATTGGTAATTTGTTGAACGATTTTTGTTACTTTGTTTACATCATGAATGGCTCCATCTAGCATAGCCCGTTCTTCATGTTCCATTATCAGTGTGTCGTATATGGTAATCGATGATTCATATTTTTCCGCTAAAACGCCTATAACCGTTCGTGTGCCGATATCAAGTGCGTATATCAAATCAAAACACCCCTGTATCCTGAGATTTTTCATGTCAATTATACAGCATTCATTTATGGTTTGGTAAAAAAAGGATAAAAACACGATATATGAATAGAACTCGAAGTAATTATACCATAGAGTTAATCGAACATTTCGCGGATATCTTCTGCAGAAATTTCTTTATCAACATCAGAAGACACTTCTACAACATCATTAACAATTTCCATTTTTTTATTCTGTAACTCAAGGACTTTCTCTTCGATTGTTGAAGAACTGATCATACGATAAACCATAACCGGCCTTGTTTGGCCAATTCTGTGAGTTCTGTCAATGGCTTGCATTTCAACTGCAGGATTCCACCAGGGATCCAGAATGATAACATAATCGGCTTCAGTGAGATTTAAACCTACTCCACCTACTTTTAATGTCATTAAGAGAATTTTTTGCTCAGTCTCGTTTTTAAATTGGTTCAATATCTGTTCCCTGTTTCTTGTTGAGCCATCAATGGTAAGATTATTTGTATCTCTACTCTTTAGTTCTCTTTTTACTATTTCAAGCATGGAAGAAAATTGAGAAAACACGATGATTTTGTGGCCTTCAGATGTGATTTCTTCAAGTAATTCCAATAAAGAATCTAATTTTCCCGATCCGATCTGTTCGTTCTTTATGAACATTTCAGGATGAGTTGCGATTTGTCGTAATCTTAAAATATGTTTTAGGATTTGAAATCGATTGGTATTCCATTCTTCCTGTGTTTGAGTCATTTCTTTTACTTCCTGCTTTACACGCATATAATAATTAACATATAATTCTTCCTGACTTTCTGTCATATCCACATAGAAATTCTTGATGGTTTTTGGTGGTAAATCCTTAAGTACCTCTTCTTTTTTTCTTCTAAGCATGAGTGGTTTAATCTTCTTCTGGAGAATTTTGTAGTTTTGTTCATAAATCCTTTTATATTCTTTGTTAGTTCCAAAAAAACCGGGGATCAGAAAATCAAAAAGACTTTTGAGATCGCTAATTGAATTTTCTATGGGTGTACCAGTTAAGGCTATTTTGTGTTTGGCAGTAAGTTTTTTCATTTCCTTAAATGTTTTTGTTTGGTTGTTTTTTAGGTTTTGAGCTTCATCAACGATGCAATAATCAAATTGTTCTTTGTTAAAGAAGACAGAGTCATTTCTAAAGGTTCCATAGGTTGTGATCCAAATGTGGCGCTTTTTCTCCCTTAATTCTTTCCTTTCGTTTTTGGTGCCATGATATATCTCACTCTTTAAAAGGGGGGCAAATCTTTCGATTTCTTTCTTCCAGTTTTTGAGTAGTGATTTAGGACAAATTATGATTCCGTTCAGTTCAAAATTTCTTTCGAAATATGACAGGAGAAGACATATCGTTTGTACGGTTTTTCCCAACCCCATATCATCAGCTAAAACCCCATTCAGATTAAATTCTTCCAGAAATCTTAACCAGTTATACCCACTGATTTGATATTCTCTAAGAGTTCCGTTGAAGCTTTTAGGGATTAAGTATTCTTTTATTCCAGAAAAATCTTCTGTCATACTGATAATATTTGATGCTTTTTCATCGAGCTCCTTAGAGTCGTATTCGTTTAATTCCTGTAGGATATCATACCTATGCCACCCTTCTTTCATGTTTTTCTTTAAATTCTTAATCTTGCCACTTAATTTTTTAAGCTTATTCAATTCTCGTTTATCTAATCTATAAAATTGGCCATCAATTTCTATAAATTCATTATTATCCTTTATTGTTTTTATAACATTTTCAAAGGGAACTTCCTTGTCATCTGCGGTTACGCTAAAATTCATTTCGAACCAATTGATTCCGGATTTAACGTCCACAGCTACAATGGTTTTGGGATGTTGAATCTTAGTTAGTTTTTTATCACAATCAAGGATCACATTGTCAGAATGCTTGATGAATAATTCATCGATAATCTTCAAAACATCTTCAAGACTTAACTCCCAATAATACTCATAATTTTCTTCTTTCACCATTGTCAGATTGTTTTTTAACACATCCAACTGTTCTTGCTCGAAAATCCGATCTCTAATGTACATCTTTCCTTTTTCAACATCAACGATCTCGTTTTTAAGGTTTTCAGGACTAATCCTGATTCCCGAGTAAGAAAACTCAAGTTTAAACAGAAATAAATCTCCTTTTCTTTCGATGATCCAAACTGCCTTTTTTTCAGCATCTTGAACTTGCAAAGGTATTTGAACATCCAGTTCTTTATCAAAATGTACTCCCATGGTTATAAGAGGTGCCAAAATGTCTTTTTTAATCAATTCTTTTTGCATTTCCTCAGGGTTAAATAAAACGGTCTCCAAGTTATTCTTGCCATGGTAAAGATGCCGAATTTGAGCTTGATTTAAAGGTGATATCAAGGGATAGATGATATCTTTTATGATGAGTCCGGATTTGTTTGTCTCGCCATATACCGGTATGTATTTCCCGGAGCTGTAATTTGACGATTCTGTTATCGAATCAGCATCGATAAATATTCCTTCATCTTCATTGATAAATTCGAGTTTTAGTTGATTTTCTTTTTTCTTCAAAATTAAAAACAGTGCCGGACCAAATTCAACTTTCCGTTTTTTGTGTTCAAAATAAATATAAGGGAACCCGGAAAAAACCTTTTTAAATTTATGCACATCTTTTAGACTAAATGAATCGTGTTTATATTTGATGATATTGAGCAGCTGTGAAAACCTGGGGTCATAAAATGAGGTCAACTCGTTCAAAGACACTTCTCTTCGGCCTGTTTTCACGGGGTTTCCTTTTACTCCAAGCTTTTGTTCATAAACGATTATTTCCAGATCATTCATTGTTTTATGAAGTTCTAAAACTAATACCTTGGACTCATATTGACTGAGCATATCCAGTAGATTGGTAGATTTTTTTGATTCCAATTCATTGATGAAGTTTTTTACTGTGCTTTTATTTTTGTACTCTTTGTGTTTTCTTCTTAATAAATTGAGTCTATTTGCTGATTTATATTCATCTTTTATCTGATCTTTATTTTCCAGCGCTTTGATTATGAGGGCACCGATATGTTTGCAAATGTTTCCACTTAAAAAATGAGTGCATGTACAGTAAAACTCAATATTTTTATCTTTGAGTTCAATTTCGGTAAAATAATCTTCTGTCCCTCTGATAAGGGCTTGAAATTTTATAAGACCGGGTTCAACATTTATGGAATAATTTAATATCCTACCAATATTGTAATAAATATTGGCTTTTTCCTTTATCGATGTAGGTAATTTTTTAAAGGATTCATAAAGAAGATCCGTTTTCTTTTCCAACCATTCTTTTGTTTCTTCGTTGTTTAAATTTTTAATGCATATTCCCCCAATAATAAATTTTCAACTTTATATTTTAACATTTTTTTGTGTTTTGAAAAAACACTTCATTTTGTTATAATATCATATATTTAAAAAACATATATCTGGAGGTCGGAAATGAAGATAGGAATACCCGTAGTTGAAGAAAAAGGACTCAATTCAGCGTTGAGTGAACACTTTGGAAGAACACCATTTTATATATTTGCAAATGTAATTAATAGCAAAGTTGAAAAATATGATTTGGTTAAAAATCCCTTTGAACAACATGGACCTGGTCAGATTCCTGCATGGGTTCATGAAAATGATGTAGATACAATGATTGTAAAAGGAATTGGATCAAGAGCCATCAGTTTTTTTTCGAATTATGGAATAACAGTTGTCAAAGCAACCGGAGATACCGCTGAACAATGTATTAAAGATTATTTATCAGGGAAAATTGATGATGACGATCCCGCTTGTAAACATACTCACTCTGAAGAACATCATCATGACCAAGAACATTCATGTAAAAAGGATTATGGCACCATAGCTCTTACCTTGAAAGAGAAATCACTTGACTCTCAGATAGATGAGCGTTTTGCCCGGGGCAATATTATTGTCATTATTAACTGTGACAATGGTTCAGTTGAATTCTTAGAAAACAACCCTGAAGAGGAACACGGTGTCGGCCCAAAGATGATTGGCTTTTTGGCAAACAAAGGGGTTAATACCATTATCGCAAAATCTTTAGGTCAAAACGCTGCACTGGCAGCGAAAGAAGCCGGCATGAAGGCTTATGAATCTGAAGATGGTACTGGTAATGAAAATCTTCAAAAACTTTGGAGTGGTAAACTAAAAAGTTTATAATTTCTGCAAATAATATTTCCATAAAAAAAAGAGGGAGAAGAAAAAATTCTCCCTCTTTTTTCATAGAAAATCTCATTATGATTACGAAAATGATACGGAATATTTAATTTATAAGTTACCTTTGACAAATGTAGGCTTGTATATTATAATAAAGCTGATGTATCATTTTTTAGATTAGAGGAGGTAATTATATGCCATTAACATTTGCCGGAAGAGGCAAGTTTAAAGTGAATAAAATCAATGGTGGAAACACGGTGAAAAACAGATTGGCGAAAATGGGGATAATTGAGGGGAGTTATATAAAGGTATCAAACGCTCATCATGGGGGACCTGTAGTTGTACAATTACAGGATGCTCAATATGGAATCGGAATTGGAGTTGCATCCAAGATTGATGTAACACCGGTTTCTTAAAGAAGGAAATCATCATGACAATCGATCAGATGAAAGTTGGATCCTCTGGAATAGTAAAAGCCATTAAGGCAGCTTCCATTATTAAGAAAAGATTGTTGGCCATGGGCCTTACTCCGGGAACAGAATTTCAAGTTGTGAAGGTTGCACCAATGGGAGATCCCATAGAGCTCAAAATTAGAGGTTATCGCCTTACTTTGAGAAAAACCGAAGCATCTTGTTTGGAAGCAGATCTCATAGGGAATGATTGAATGCATAAAATAGCTTTGGGAGGAAATCCAAATAGTGGTAAAACTTCAGTATTTAATGCATTAACTGGTTCTCATCAACATGTTGGCAACTGGCCGGGTGTAACTGTTGAGAGAAAAGAGGGAGAACTAAAGATCGATTCCGAAAAGTTTGTTTTAATCGACCTTCCGGGAACGTATAGTCTTTCAGCAAATTCGATTGATGAGAAAATTGCCAGAGATTTTATCATCGAAAAGAAGCCGGAGCTTACAGTAATCGTTATGGATCAAACAAACATAGAAAGAAATTTCTATCTTGTGTTAGAGATTATTGAAATGGGACGACCTGTTTTGCTGGTATTAAACATGGATGATGAAGCCAAAAAAATGGGAATAAAAGTCGATATGGAGGGTTTGGAAAAGTTTTTAAACGTTACTGTCTGTAAAACAATTGCGACTAAACGTGTAGGTATAGAGACATTAAAAGAAAAGATTCTACTGGCAGTCAAGAAACAGGAAAAACCGAATGTTTTAAAATTCTCTTTAAATACTGAGAAATTCATAGAAGAGGTCTCATTATTTTTTAAAGATTATGATGAAGATTTGCAAAGATGGTTTGCCATTAAAGCATTGGAAAAGGATTCGTTTATTCAGGAATTAATTACTCAAGACAAATTTAGGCTCTTGGAGAAAAAAATTGAGTCAATCGAAAAAGCTCTATCCAATGAGACGGATATATTGCTGGCTGAGGAAAGATATGCCATCATTCATGGCATTACCAAAGAGTTTATAAAAAGGATTTTAACAGAACAGGATCGGGAACGTTTTTCAACAAGAATAGATCATGTTGTAACACATAGAATATGGGGTATACCTATTTTTGCTGGAATTATGTGGTTGATGTTTCAGCTTGCTTTTTTTGTCGGAGGATATTTTGTTGATGTAGTCGATCATTGGTTTAGTCTTTTTAGTGATTATCTTTCCTCGATAATGGGAGATTCAATATTTTCAGCCTTTATTACAGATGCTGTTATCGGTGGTCTTGGAGCCTTCGCTGTCTTTTTACCTCAACTTTTCGTTTTATTCTTATTTATTTCTTTCTTAGGGGATATCGGATATATGTCTCGTGCAGCTTTTGTTATGGATAAGTTCATGCATGCTCTGGGATTACATGGCAAATCGTTTATCCCCATGATTTTGGGTTTTGGTTGTACAGTTCCCGGGGTAATGGCAGCCCGAACTTTGGAATCAAAAAAAGATAGAGTTATTACGATTCTGGTTACCCCCCTAATGTCTTGTGGGGCAAGGCTTCCCGTTTATGCCTTGCTGGGGAGTATATTCTTTGCAGGTCATGAAGGAACTGTCACATTTTTACTTTATATGATAGGGGTTGTGTTGGCTATTCTCATGGCTCGGATATTTAAAAGTACGTTTTTTAAGAAAGAGGAAACGCTTTTTATTATGGAGCTTCCTCCCTACAGATGGCCAAGTGCCAGAGAGACTTTTGGTCAGGCTTTCAGAAACAGCTGGCAATTTTTAAAGAAGGCCGGAACCATTATTTTTGCAGCCGTTATTATCATCTGGCTTTTATCGGTTTTCCCGGCAGGGATAGATGCACCACCTCAAGATAATTACATTGGTGATATTGGTAGAACTCTTGAACCGATTTTTCAGCCTCTGGGTTTTGAAGGATGGGAAGCGGGTGTTGCTTTAACATTTGGCATTCTGGCCAAAGAAATCGTTGTTGGAACTTTTGGCACACTTTTCACCGGTCAGGATTTTGGCACTATTGCCGACTTTGTTGATGCCGGTTTAAAGGGAAATCTTATTCAGGGCTTGAAAACTGTCTTTCCAAATGCCATTGCCGCCTTTTCATTCTTACTTTTTGTGCTTATCTATACCCCTTGTGCGGCAGCTTTGGCAACGATCAAGCAGGAAATCGGCTGGAAATGGATGTGGTTCACCGCCATTTATCTGTTTGTCCTGGCATATACCGTCTCTTTCCTGTTTTATAATATTGCAATTTTATTTATTTAACGATAAAAAGATAAAAAAACAAGGCCTTTTATGAGGCTTTGTTTTTTTATCGTTACATTATTCTATCTCAAGTTCTATGGGACAGTGATCCGATCCCATAACCTGTGAGTGGATAGAGGCTCCTTTGACTCGATCTGACATGTTTTCACTCACGAAGAAATAGTCGATTCTCCAGCCTACATTTCTTTCTCTTGCCCTGGTCTTATAATCCCACCAAGTATATAGCTCATCTTCTTTGTGGAACATTCTCAGTGTGTCTTTAAAACCGGCATCTAAAAATTGATCTATCCATTCTCTTTCTATGGGCAAAAAGCCGGAGGTTTCGCTGTTTTCTTTTGGCCTTGCCAGATCAATTTCCTTGTGGGCCGTATTGACATCTCCACAGATAATGACATTGTGTCCTTTATCATAAAGTCCTTTGGCCTTTTTTAAAAACTCCTCGTAAAATGCCATTTTAAAAGCAAGTCTTTCCTTGGAAGCCTTTCCATTTGGAAAGTAGATGTTAAAGAGAATAAAGTCGTCGTACACAAGCTCCAACGTTCGTCCTTCTTCGTCAAAGGTTTTTATTCCCAATCCGTGAATCACCTCTTTGGGCTCTTCCTTGGTGAAAACCATCACCCCGCTGTAACCTTTTCTTTGAGCTGATTCAAAATATGAAGTATACCCTTCTATCTGTTTTTGCGGGTGACTCAACTGATCAGGATGCGCCTTTGTCTCTTGAATGCAAATGATATCGGGATTATATTCCATGAACCATTCGTATTTTGTCTTTCTATAAATTGCTCTAATCCCGTTAACATTCCATGAGATTATCTTTTTCATGCTTTCCTCTCCTTTTCTGGACATTGGTCTAGTATTTCTCGTTTTTTGTTCTTTTCTTTACCATTATACTACTTGACGTGGAGTACACTCAAACTATTAAACTCATTATATAGAAAACGGGTATGATTTTCTTGAATGGAGGCGTTAAGATGAGGCATTTGGTAAAACAGGGAAAAATGAAAGAAGTTTTATTTGAAACAGATTTGACAAATAGAGCAGAAGAATTAATTGATAGATTGAAACTTTGATGATCCTTTTTTTTAGTTTTTGAAACAATCCAAAAAGACTTGATTTTTTTAGTCTTGTGATGTATAATACATCGCGCTTTGAAACGAAAGCTATTTGGGCTCTTAGCTCATCTGGTAGAGCTCTCGGCTCATAACCGAGTGGTGGGAGGTTCGAGTCCTCCAGAGCCCACCATGGTAACAATCGGGGTGTGGCGCAGATTGGGAGCGTGTCAGCATGGGGCGTTGAAGGTCGCTGGTTCAAGTCCAGTCACCCCGACCAGGAAAACCCTCTCTTTATGAGGGGGTTTTTTTTATATGTGGCTTTTTTTTACCACCACTTGAAATGGTTTTCCGGGCTTTTCCAAATCTATATAGACAATTTCATTCTTTGTGTTTTTCTTATCGTTTAGTAACCTTTGTTGCATGCTTTTATCCCAGCCATTACTCATCGTATCCAGTTGTTTCTTTGTTATTTTTTCGAAAAAATCACAATAGTTGCTTATTACTGGGTCTTTTTTCCCTTTTAACATTTTCAACATCCCAAGTGCAACAGCTTTCCCATGGGGGATTTTAAAGGTTGCTTCATATATATGTCCGTAGGTATGGCCCAAATTCAGAAATTTTCTCTGGGATTTTTCATATGGATCCGCATTGACAATCGTCATCTTATCGTGTATCGCTTTCTCTATAAATTGGGTCATTGCTTTTAGTTGAGGTTTTTCAACAATAGATTCAGCCAATCTTAGTTGTGAATTTAGGATATCCACATCCTGATTGACCAACAAAGCCGCCTTTAAACCCTCCACCAAACCGTTTTCAATTTCACTTTTTTCTGTTGAAAAAACGATTAAAGGATCAATATAGACGGTTTTTGGAAAAGCAAAAGTTCCACAGACATTTTTAATTCCCTCAACGTTTATCGCGTTTTTTCCACCTAACGCTGCATCTACTTGAGAAAGAAGTGTTGTAGGGATATAATTGAATCCAGTTCCTCGTTTGAATGTGGAACAGGCAAATCCCGTGATATCTGTGATTGTTCCTCCGCCAAAACCGGTTATCGTTTCTTCGCGTGTTATTGCTTTCTGTATCAGATAACTCCAAGTCTTGTTAAGATTCTCATAATTCTTTGCCTCTTCACCATCAGGAAGAATTAGAAAATTGTAGTTTTGAAAAAACGAAGAATAAATCGAATGAACCGATTTTGATGT
Organism: uncultured Thermotogaceae bacterium; assembly: GCA_964604305.1. Taxonomy (GTDB): domain Bacteria; phylum Thermotogota; class Thermotogae; order MWEM01; family MWEM01; genus JASUTC01. Next base: position 68,180 of record CAZRYM010000003.1, read on the forward strand.
GATGATATGTGCACTTTCATTTATCAGACATTCTGCCATAAAGGGACTTATGATAACCGGATGGATTCCTTCCAGTGTGTTCATTTCTTTTTCTTTCCCAAATCCCGTTTTATCGGATATATCATATAAAAGTTGCGGTAGTTTTTTGATATCAATATCTTGTTTATTAAATGATATTGAAGGGAAAAATTCAAAATACTCTCTTCTTTTATGAAAAAGGGTTGTAAGTTTCTCTCGGGTATTCCCTTTTAAGAGGGGTCGTTTGTCAGAATCAGAATTCAATTGTTTTAGTAGTTCATCAATGGTTTTTTTGAGATAAATTGTATTCGTTTTCTTCAATAAAGTCCTGTTTTCAGGATTTTCGACAATACCGCCACCGGTAGAACAAATCAAATCCCCTTTCATATCAATACATTTCAATAAGGCTTCTCTTTCTAAATTCCTAAAATATGGCTCGCCGTTTTCAGCAAATAAATCTGGAATACAACGCCCGCATCTTTCTTCAATCATATTATCAGTGTCAACATGGGGGATATTTAAGAACTCCGACAAAGTTCTTCCCAGTAAGCTCTTTCCCGCTCCGGGCATTCCGATAAGAAAGAGTTTCATATTAACACATCCTGTTGTTCGAAGCATTTCGGGTTTAAATAAAAGTCCATTAACGTAATAGCTACGACTGCTTCAGTAACAATTGCAGCCGGGGCAATTGCCGTTACATCTGACCGGACATAATCAACAGTCTCATTTTTTAAAGTTTCCACATTCACCGATTCGATACCCATGGAAAGTGAAGGGATTGGTTTAAAAAAAATTGTGATGATGATTGGTTGTCCATTGGAAATGCCACCTTCAATGCCTCCTGCGTTATTTGTTTTTCTATAGATTACCCGTTCATTGACAGAAAATCTATCATGAGCTTGAGAGCCAGTCATTTTATATGTATCGGTATTACCAAAAAAGAGCCCTTTAACGGAGGGAATTGCAGTTATATTGGCGGCAAGCAGAGCATCCAGTCTTGTCATGGGTGAGGAAAAGCTTCCGAAACCAGCTTTTAATCCTTTAACGATAATTTTCACACTACCGCCTAACGTATCCCCTTCTTTGGCAGAATCGTCAATGTGTTTTTTTATCTTCTCATTGATCTTTTCATCAAGACTAAAGGTTGCAAAAGAATTTCTCTTTTTGCGTAATATGGAAATTTGTTCATCTTCATAATGGTTGTAATCCTGTTCAGAGCCACATGATTCAACGTATCCAAGGAGTTCAACCCCCTTGTATTTAAGCCACTGTCTGCATAGGCTACCCGCAGCAACTGTGGCTGCTGTTCTGCGAGCACTTGAACCTTCAGCGTAAATTCTCATATCCTGATGAGCGTATTTTTTATAAGCAGCATAATCAGCGTGTCCGGGTCGAGGTACTTTTCTTTCATTTGAATCTTCGGGATAAGTACCTCGATTTTTTATTTTCATGACAAGAGGCATATTTGTTGTGAATTGCTTCCAGATACCTGATTCAAATTCGACAGTATCTTTTTCCTGTTTCATTCTGGCACCACGGCCATATCCGATTTGTCTTAATCTAAGATCTTCATTTATATCGTTGAGATTGGGTGAAAAACCGAAAGGAAAGTTTTCTATGACGGCATAAACGGCTGGTCCATGTGAATCCCCTGCTATCTGAACTTTTAGATTGTTTAGTATAAACATTCTTTCCTCCTCTAAAGTGTGATCTCTTTCAATTTTTCAAAAAAACCTGGAAAAGATACCGAAACACATTCATGTCTCTCTACTTTAACGCCTTCCTGAGACAGGACACCGCAAATACCTCCAAGCATTGCCATTCGGTGATCGTTATGACTATCAGCAACGCCCCCTTTTATTGTTTGAGGACCTTCGATTTCAAATCCATCCTCGTATTCTTTTATGTAAACACCAAGATTTCTTAAGATTTCACAGAGAATTGCAATCCTGTCTGACTCTTTTACCCTCAGCTCAGAAGCGTTCCTGACTATAGTTTTCCCTTTAGCGTGACAGCCCAATATCGCTACCAGAGGCAGCTCATCAATCATATTTGGAATATAGTGGTCCGGAACTTGTATGCCTTTCAGATCCGAGCTTTTAACCCGAATATCCGCATAAGGTTCTAGATCATCGTGCTGATTATAGACAACTGCCTCTGCCCCCATTAACTTCATTATATCAAGTAAAGCGGTTCTTGATCTGTTTGTTGAACAGTTTTTTATTCTAAGAGATGCGTTCTTATGACAAGCAGAAAGTGCCAAGAAAAATGATGCAGAGGAAAAATCTCCGGGAATCGTCATTACAAGCCCTTTTATTTCCGAAGGATTAAGCTCAATCTTCTCATCATTGACTTTAATTTCAGCTCCCATTTGTGATAACAATCTTTCGGTATGGTCTCTGGTTTTAATCTTTTCATAAACTGTTGTTTGTCCATTGGCTTTTAATCCCGCCAGCAATATGGCACTTTTGACTTGTGCGCTTCTTTTCACGTTTTCATATCTAATACCTTCAAGAGTTCCTCCCTTGATTGAATAAGGAAGGAATCCTTTCTTTCCTTTCCAGGTAAACACACCACCCATTTTAGAAATCGGGGTGGAAATCCGTTCCATAGGGCGTGCTGTTAAGGATTCATCTCCAGAAAATTCATAAATCCCTTCATACGCTGATACAAGCCCTGAGACCAGTCTGGTGGTGGTACCGGAATTTCCACAAAACAACTGACTACTTTTAGGTTTTGTAAAAGGGAAGACGGTCATTTTATTAAAATTCCCTGAAAAACCAACTCCAAGTTTTTCCATAGCACTTAACGAACTTTTCACATCATCAGATTCTAAGATGTTGCTAATCGTAGATGGACTTTTCGCAATACCGGTTATGATAAATGCCCTATGGCTTATTGATTTATCAGGTGGAACCGAAATACTCCCGCTTAGCTTTTTTGATGGGGAAATTTCCAATTGTCAGCCTCCTCACTCATAAATCCATGAGATTTATTTGCTTTATTATACATGAAGGAAGTAGCATAATGATTGAACAGGATAATTCAACGGATATTAAAAGAAAATTGTTCTTTTGTATAAGTATTTGGTATATAATATAAAGGTAAATGAAAATATAATAAAAATCTTTGCTATTTTGAATAAATGATAGGCTTAAAACTGAACAATTAACTTTTAATAAGAGGAAGCTTTTAAAGATTGACTCTAGCATTGAAGGAGATGATTAGTTTTATTTGACTAGTACTAGCAAATTTCATAATCAAAAAAACTATATCATCAAAAGGAGGGTAAAGATGGAGAAAAAAGAAAGACTTACTGGTACTTCCGGAAGTCCGGTACCTGATAATCAAACATCTATAACAGCGGGAGAACGTGGTCCTATTTTAATGCAAGACCATTACCTCATTGACAAATTGGCTCACTTTAACCGTGAGCGAATTCCTGAACGGGTAGTGCATGCCAAGGCAGCAGGCGCTCACGGTACTCTCACTGTAACTCAGGACATCACGAAATATACCAAGGCGAAGATTTTTTCTGAAGTGGGGAAAAAAACCGAGATGTTGGGAAGATTTTCAACTGTTGCTGGAGAAAAGGGATCTGCGGATACGGTCAGAGATGTCCGGGGTTTTGCTTTAAAATTCTATACGGAAGAAGGAAATTGGGATTTGGTTGGAAACAACACCCCTGTCTTCTTTATTCGTGATGGTATTAAATTTCCGGATTTCATTCATACACAAAAACGCGATCCTCAGACAAATTGTAAAGATGACACCATGCAGTGGGACTTTTGGTCACAAGTTCCCGAATCTCTTCATCAGGTGACCATACTGTTTTCTGACCGTGGAATTCCAGCCGGAATTCCTTACATGAACGGTTATGGGAGTCATACCTTCAGCTTTATCAATAGTGAAAATGAGAGGTTCTGGGTAAAATTTCATTTCAAGACTCAACAGGGAATTAAAAATCTATCTCCGGAAGAAGCGGATAGACTTGCAGGAGAAGATCCTGATTATCATACTATGCAACTGTTCAATGTCATCAATAACGGAGCTTTTCCAAGTTGGAAATTATACGTACAAATCATGCCGGAAAAAGAAGCTGAAACGTACACTTGGAACCCCTTTGACTTAACAAAGGTTTGGCCGCATAAAGATTATCCCTTAATGGAAGTGGGTATTCTGGAATTGAATAAAAATCCACAAAACTATTTTGTCGAAGTTGAGCAGGCTGCATTTTCTCCTGCAAATGTTGTTCCTGGCATTTCTTTCTCGCCGGATAAAATGCTTCAGGCAAGACTCTTTGCCTATGCAGACGCACACAGATATCGTCTTGGTACTAATTATGAGAGGTTACCCATTAACCAACCACATGCTGCAAAAGTGAACAATACGTATCAAAGGGATGGAAGCATGAGATATGACGATAACGCCGGCGGAGGTCCCAATTATGAACCAAACAGTTTTGGAGGCCCAAGAGAAGATCCGGCATATAAAGAACCCCCGTTGAAGATTTCAGGGAATGCGGATTATTATGAGCAAAAACGCGGTGTAGATGATGATTACATACAACCTGGCAATCTCTTCAGGTTGATGTCTGCCGAACAACAGTCTTATCTCTTCAAAGCTATTGCCGGTAGCCTAAAGAAAGCTCCAAAAGATATTCAAAAACGGATGTTAAAGCATTTTTACAAAGCGGATGATAATTATGGCAAGGGAGTTGAAGAGGCTCTTAATCAGTAAATAAAAAAGGACACATCCGTACGGATGTGTCCTTTTTTATGTTTTTCATGAATTTTCTGATCAATTTATAACATCTTCATTTTCAGATTTCGATATCTGTTTATGGCGAACAATAGTTCTTGCTTTCTTACGTATGACAAGTTGCCGGGATGCCTACCCTTGTATTTTGAAATCTCTTCTAACCCTTTTTCTACAATCAAAGCCATGGCAGTTTCTATGATCTCAACTAAATTTATGGTTTTATCGTGATAATTGTATTTTATCCATTCAATCACAGCACCGATAGTGTTTAATTGACTTCTTTCTACTATTTGTTCTATAAATGTCAGGTCAATTTCAGTTTTATTGACGGTAATTTTACTCTCTGATCGTGTTTTTACTTTCAAACCCTTTTTAGTTTCTTCGATGGAATTGACAATCATCATTCGATTGGAGGAAAGCTGGAAGACATCTTTGGAGTCTTCAGATGAGAAAGCTTGATTAAAGTATTGTTTTCCAAGTTTTTTTGCCTGTTCAGATACATCAAAAGGCTTGTATTCATCCATCATGATTACAGAATCTGCAATCTTAAAATATTCTCCTGAACTTCCTGCAACCATAATAGTAGATACACCGTTGTGATCGTATAATCCTCTTGCCTTTTCAACAAAGGGCATAATTGGTTCCTTGTTTTCTTTTACGAGTTGCTTCATCAATTCATCTCTGAACATGAAATTGGTGGCACAGGTATCCTCATCTATCAGTAAAAGTTTTGTCCCGCTTTCCAATGCTTCCACAATGTTTGCCGCTTGAGAGGTACTTCCACTTGTGTTATCTGTTGAAAAGGCTTTAGTATCTTTTTTGCCGGGGAGATTATCTATAAAATGTGATATATCTACCTTTTCTACTCTTCTTCCATCTTCTGCCCTTATTTTAACGGCGTCATCTCTAGTTAAGACATATTCCCTGCCATCTCCCGAAATGTGGTTATAAATACCCAGTTCTATAGCATTCAACACAGTGGATTTGCCGTGAAATCCGCCACCTATTATCATATTAATGCCTGCTTTGATGCCTAACCCTTTAACAGTTGAACCATCAGGCAGTTCAAATTGAGTTTTCATAGAAGAGGGGCTTTCAAAAACCACGACGCCTTCCTTCAAAGGCTTTGATGAAATTCCGCTTTCCCTTGGTAAAATCGAACCGTCAGCAATAAATGAACAAATCCCCTCCTCTTTCATTTTTCCCCTTATGAATTCTTGGTTTAAAAAGATTTGTATATGATTCTGAAGCTTTTTCTGATTAATAGAACGAAAAAACAAAGATTTCTCTACTACTTTTGGTAGGCCAACAAAAAACATGGAAATTGCATTGTCAGCAAGAATTCTTCGACCGGATGCCGGTAAACCGATTTCAAGGCGTACCTCAAGAAAAGAGTCATTAACAACACAAGCAGTTCTTTCAAGAACCTCCTGAGCTGGTTTATCTATGAAAAGATTCCCGCTATTTCCAGTACCACCTGGATTCGTATAATACCTTTTTATGTTATTAAAAAAAACTCTGGTTAGAAAATCGCAAAATGCGATCTTTTTAGTTTTGGTATTGTAGAGATCGTTCTCAAAGCCAGTTATAATATGTGCAATTCTTACTCTTATTCTTGAAGGAGAGGCGAACGGGTCACCTTGGACATAATCGATGAATAATGTATAGTCATTGAAATCGTATTGCCCAGCTATTCCCTTATATGCTTTGTACCCTTTACGGTTAATACCGGTTAATTTCTTTTTAAGACTTTCCAATTCCATACCACCTTTTCTTCCAGGATAACATAAAAAAGGGCATTTTCGAAGAAATCGAAAATGCCCTTTAAAAAACAATGCCAG